>NZ_BAAGPR010000010.1:0-122946 GCF_054783955.1 Streptomyces mayteni
CCGGCGCCAGCCCGCACCGCACCGGCGCGCGCCGGGCGCCGCAGGGCCCCGGCGCCCGGCGCCGGCGGTCCGTGCGCCCGCCCGTGTCGGAGAGACTGGCGGCCGTCAGGCCGCCCTCGCGCTGGGGATGGCGGGGACCTCGCGGGGGACGAGGGCGACGCGGCGGCGGCCGCCGCGGACGGTGATCTGGAGGCGGAGGCCACCGATCCTGGCCAGCACCAGGGCCACGGCCACCGCCGAGCCCAGGCAGATCGCGCCGCCGACCATCATCCCTATCCGGGCGCCGAGCTCGTCCGTCAGCCAGCCCATCAGCGGTCCGCCGATCGGCGTGCCGCCCACGAAGACCATCATGAAGAGCGCGACCACCCGGCCCCGCATGGCCGGGTCGCTGGCGACCTGGATGCTGGAGTTCGCCGTCACCTGGAACGCGAGCGCCGCCATCCCGACCGGGATCATCAGCACCGCGAACAGCCAGAAGACCGGCGAGAGCGCGGCCACCATCAGCGCCAGGCCGAACGCCGCGCCCGCCGCCACCGTGAACCGCATCCGTCTGCTGCCACGCCGCGCCGCGAACAGCGCGCCGGCCACCGATCCTGCCGCCATCAGCGAGTTGAGCAGGCCGTAGGTGCCGGCCCCGGAGTCGAAGACCCGGTCGGTGAAGGCGACCAGCCAGATCGCCGCGTTGAAGCCGAAGGTGCCGATGAAGCCGACGAGCACGATCATCCACAGCAGGTCGGGCCGGCTCCCGACGTACCGCAGGCCCTCGCGCAGCTGTCCCTTGCTGCGCGGGGCGCGCTCGGCCGGGTTGAGCTCGGAGACCCGCATCAGGCAGAGGCCGATGATGGGGGCGATGAACGAGAGCCCGTTGTAGAGGAACGCCCAGCCGGAGCCGACCGAGGTGATCACGACGCCGGCCACGGCGGGGCCGACCAGTCGCGCGGACTGGAAGTTGGCGGAGTTGAGCGAGACCGCGTTGCGCAGCAGCCCTGGCCCGACCATGTCGGAGACGAACGTCTGGCGGGCCGGGTTGTCGATCACGGTCGCCACGCCCACCGCGAACGAGAGCGCGTAGACGTGCCAGACCTCGACTACGCCGCCGAGCGTCAGCGCGGCCAGCGTGAGGCCGGTGATGCCGAGCGCGGCCTGGGTGCTGATCAGCAGGCGCCGCTTGTCGAGCCGGTCCGCGAGGACGCCGCCGTAGAGGCCGAAGAGCGCGAACGGCAGGAACTGGAGCGCCATGGTGATGCCCACCGCGGCGGCCGAGTCGGTGAGCTCGTGCACCAGCCAGTCCTGGGCGATGCGCTGCATCCACGTCCCGATGTTGGAGACGGCGGAGCCGAAGAAGTGGATCCGGTAGTTGCGGACCCGGAAGGAACTGAAGGTCGATATCTTGTCGGTCGTCGGGGAGGCGGGTGCGGGTGCGGAGTCGGCTCCGGGTCCCGAACTCAAGGGGAACACTCCTTCGTGCTGTGGTTCCTATCGGTGCGTCGGTGCGTGGGCGGGGTGGTCTGGGGGGATCGGGGGCTGAGGGGGAGCGGGCACGAGGCCCCGGCGCTCGCGGCGCTACAAGTGGGCGAGTTTGTGGAGTACGGGCGCCGCGTCGCGCAGCGCGGCCCACTCGTCCTCGTCGAGCTCCTCGACCAGCTTGGCCAGCCAGGCGTTCCGCTGGTGGCGGCTCGACTCCAGCATCTCGGCGGCCTGGTCGGTGGTGGCGACGAGCTTCTGCCGGCGGTCCTCGGGGTGCGGTTCGAGACGCACCAGGTGGCGCTCCTGGAGCAGGGCGATGATCCGCGTCATCGACGGCGGCTGCACGTGCTCCTTGCGGGCCAGCTCCCCCGGCGTCATCGCGCCGCAGCGGGTGAGCGTGCCGAGGGCGGAGAGTTCGGCGAGGCTCAGCCCGTGGTCGACGCCGAGATGACGCAGCCGGCGGGACAGTCGCAACACGCCCATGCGGAGCGTGTTCACCGCCTCGGCGTCATTCGCGTCGTCCATCATCGCGTGGGGCATGCGTCACACCACCGTCAACTCAATTAGCTTGCCTAACGAAATATATGACGATCATAGGCCCGGGTCCATTCCCCTGCACCCACTCGGGTGAGATCGGAGTCCTACGTCACACCCGGGCCGCACGCCCGGGCGGCCCACGGCCGCGGCTAGTCTTGGCCCATGCGCTGGGGTGACGTGACCAAGGGAAAGCGGGAGGCACCCGAGCCCCTCGAGGGCAACGTGGTGGCCACCATCCTCACCGGCACCATCGTCTGGGCCGTGGTCCTGGTCGCCCAGCTCCCCTTCTACTCCTGGTACGCGGACCACGGGCACACCCGCTGGCTGTGGTCCTGCGCGGCCGGCGTCGGCCTCGGGCTGCTCGGCCTGTGGATGGTGCGCCGGCGTGAGGCGGCGCTCCGGGCCGCCCGCGCGGCCGCCGGCGGTGCCTCGCCCGGGCAGAGCGCTCCGCAGGACTGAGGGCCCGCCCGGCCGTACCGTCGGAACATGACGGAGTCGCCGGAGCCGGGGGAGCCGGGGGAGCCGCAGGCCCCGCGGGAGACTCCGGCGGGCGGCCTGACGGCTGCCGAGGTCGCGGAGCGCGTCCGGCACGGCCAGGTCAACGACGTGCCCGCGCGTTCCTCGCGTCCGGTGCGGGAGATCGTCCGGGCGAACGTCCTCACCCTCTTCAACGGGATCATGGGGACGCTCTTCGTGATCATCCTGATCGTCGGCCCGATCCAGGACGCGCTGTTCGGCTTCGTCGTGGTGGCCAACGCGCTGATCGGCATCGTGCAGGAGCTGCGCGCCAAGCGGACGCTGGACAGCCTGGCGGTGATCGGGGAGGCCAGGCCGACCGTGCGCCGGGACGGCGCGGCCGTCTCCGTCGGCACCTCGGAGGTGGTGCTCGACGACCTGATCGAGCTCGGCCCGGGCGACCAGGTGGTGGTGGACGGGCGGCTCGTCGAGGCGGACGGCCTGGAGGTCGACGAGTCACTGCTGACCGGCGAGGCCGAGCCGGTGCTGAAGCGCCCGGGCGACCGGGTGCTGTCCGGCAGCTTCGTGGCGGCGGGCGGCGGCGCTTTCCAGGCCACCAGGGTGGGGCGGGGCGCGTACGCCGCCCGGCTGGCCGAGGAGGCCACCCGCTTCACGCTGGTCAACTCCGAGTTGCGCAACGGCATCCAGCGGATCCTGCGGATCTGCCTCACCGTGATGGTGCCGGCCGGCGTCGGGCTGGTGATCAGCCAGCTGGTGGTCTTCAACAGGACCGACACCTTCGGCGCGATCCGGCGGGCGGTGGCCGGCATCGTGGTGATGGTCCCGGAGGGCCTGGTGCTGCTGACGTCCGTCGCCTTCGCGATCGGAGTGATCCGGCTCGGTCAACGGCTCTGCCTGGTACAGGAGTTGCCCGCCATCGAGGGCCTGGCCCGGGTGGACGTCGTCTGCCTCGACAAGACGGGCACGCTGACCGAGGGCGGCATGGACGTGGCCGAGGTGCGGCCGCTCGGCGACACCCCGCGCCAACTGGCCGGGGACGCGCTGGGCGCGCTCGGCGCGGCCGAGCCGCGCCCCAACGCCAGCCTGCGCGCCGTCATCGCCTCGCACCCGCCGCCCGAGGGCTGGCGGGCCGCCGAGACGCTGCCGTTCTCCTCGGCCCGCAAGTACGCGGGCGCCGTCCTCACCGGCCCGGACGGCGCGACCGGGGTCTGGCTGCTCGGCGCCCCCGACGTGCTGCTGCCGTCCGGTCATCCACAGCTTGTGGATATCGAGGGGCTCAACGCGTCCGGGCTGCGGGTGCTGCTGCTCGCCCACACCGACCGGCCGCTCTCCGCGGGGCCCGAGGGCGTCTCCCCCGCGGCCCTGGTCATCCTGGAACAACGGCTGCGCCCCGACGCCGGCGACACGCTGCGCTACTTCGCCGAGCAGGGCGTCGCGGCCAAGATCATCTCGGGCGACAACGCCGTCTCGGTGGGCGCCGTCGCCGGCAAGCTGGAGCTGCCCGGCGCCGCGGACGCCGTCGACGCCCGCCGGCTCTCCGCCGGCGACCTGGAGCGGGCCACCGTCTTCGGCCGGGTCACCCCGCAGCAGAAGCGGGAGATGGTCGGCGGGCTGCGCGCCGGCGGCCACACGGTGGCGATGACCGGGGACGGCGTCAACGACGTGCTGGCCCTCAAGGACGCCGACATCGGCGTCTCGATGGGCTCTGGCTCGCCGGCGGCCAGGGCGGTGGCCCAGATCGTGCTGCTGAACAACAGCTTCGCCACCCTGCCCTCGGTGGTCGCCGAGGGGCGGCGGGTGATCGGCAACATCGAGCGGGTCGCGGCGCTGTTCCTCACCAAGACCGTCTACTCGGTGGTGCTCGCGGTGGTCGTGATCGCCACCGCGGTGCCGTACCCCTTCCTCCCCCGCCACCTCACGCTGCTGTCCGCGCTGACCATCGGCACCCCCGCGTTCTTCCTGGCCCTGGCCCCCAACACGGCCAGGGCCCGCGCCGGCTTCGTGCCCCGGGTGCTGCGGCTCGCCGTCCCGTTCGGCCTGATCGCCGGGGCCGCCACCATCGGCGTCTACCTGCTGGCCAGGGCCCACTACGGCGGCTCCGCCTCCTCCAGGGAGGCGGAGACCAGCGCCGCCACGCTCACCCTGTTCCTGATCGCGCTCTGGGTGCTCTGCATCATCGCCAGGCCGCTGACCGGCTGGCGGATCCTGCTGCTCGCCGCGATGGCGGTCGCGTTCGCCGTGGTGCTGCTGGTCCCCGCCCTCCAGCACTTCTTCGCGCTCCGCCTGGTCGGCGCCTATCTCCCGTGGACGGCCGTGGGGTTCGCGGTCGCGGCCGCCGCGCTGATCGAGCTCAGCTACCACCTCTTCCGGCTGCCCAGGCGTCGATCACCGCCACGTGCCGGATCCCGCCCGACTCGGAGATATGCCCGAACCAGGCGGCGCACTCCGGGATCGTCGTGATCATCCGCGCCGCCTCCTCGGCCTCCTCCCGGCTCCGCCAGACGATCACGTCGAGCCAGCTCCCGTCGTCCTCCTTGGTCAGATAGGCCGCCAGACACCCGGGAAACGTCCGGTGCAGCGCCTCGATCATCCGGGGCCGCTCGGAGACCAGCAGCCGCTCGGCCCCGTCCAGAATCCGAAACCGGGCCAATTCGATCACGTTCGACTCGTTGGACATGGCCGAGATTGTACGTTCGGCGACGGCGCGATGTGTTTCTGTCACGGCTGCGCCGCGCGGCAGCAGACGGTGTCGGCGGTGCCGCAGCGGGTGTCGGCGTCCCCCTTGACCGCGTAGACCTCCCACCGTTCGCCGCCGGGGCCGGTCGCCCAGACCTTGTCCTGCACGGCGTAGCAGCAGGCGACGTCGCGCTCCTCGACGGTGGGCAGCCCCTCCGCCGCCAGGCGCCCGGCCGCGACGGCGACCGCCGCGCCGTCGACCACCTCGACGCCGAGGTGATCGAGCCGGGTCTCCGCCCCCCGGTCGCCGCCCTCGATCAGCACCAGCTTCAGCGGCGGCTCGGCGACCGCGAAGTTCGCGTAGCCGGGGCGGCGCTTGGCCGGGGCGACGCCGAGGAGGCGGGAGTAGAAGGCGACGGACGCCTCCAGATCGCTGACACGCAGGGCCAGTTGAACGCGGGACATGCGGAACCCCCTCCTTGCATCGATGCCTGTCGATGCAGCCGAGCTTGGCACCTGCTTCGACATCCGTCAATATAGATCCATGCCTAAGCAAGCCGATCTCCCGCTGATCGACCAGACCGCCGTCTGCTGCGCCCCCATGGTCCGCGAGCCGCTCGGCGAGGCGGACGCCGCCGAGCTGGCGCGGATGTTCAAGGCGCTCTCCGACCCGATCCGGCTGCGGCTGCTCTCCCTGATCGCCTCGCACGAGGGCGGCGAGGCGTGTGTCTGCGACCTGACCGGCCGGTTCGACGTCTCCCAGCCGACGATCTCCCACCACCTGCGGGTGCTGCGCGACGCCGGCCTCGTCGACTCGGAGCGGCGCGGCACCTGGGTCTACTACCGGGTGCGGCCCGCCGCCCTGGCCCGCCTCGCCGCGCCGCTCCTCACCCCGGCGTGAACGGCCTCCCGTCGCCTCTGGCGCGGCGCGTGGCGGCCGAGGCGCTCGGCACGGCCGCGCTGGTCGCGGTGGTGGTCGGCTCCGGCATCCAGGCCGCCGAGCTGACCGAGGACGCCGGCGTCCGGCTGCTCGCCAACTCCCTCGCGACCGTCCTCGGCCTCGGCACGCTGATCGCCCTCCTCGGGCCGGTCTCCGGCGCCCACTTCAACCCGCTGGTCTCGCTCGCCGCGCACCTCGTCGGCCGCCGCACGGGCACCGGCCCGAGCCTGCGCGACGTGGCCGCCTACGCGCCCGCCCAGTTCGCGGGCGCCGTCGCGGGCGCGGTGCTGGCGGACGCGATGTTCGGCCGGCCGCCGGGAGCCCTCGCCACCACCGACCGCCTCGCCGCCCACCTGTGGCTCGGCGAACTGGTGGCCACCGCCGGCCTGGTCCTGCTGGCGCTCGGCCTCGACCGGGTCGGCCGGGCGCACCTGGCGCCGGCCGCGGTCGCGTCCTACATCGGCGCCGCGTACTGGTTCACGTCCTCGACGGCGTTCGCCAACCCCGCCGTGACCGTCGGCCGCGCGTTCACCGACACGTTCGCCGGCATCGCCCCCGGCTCGGTGCCGGCGTTCGTGCTGGCCCAGTCGCTCGGCGCGGCCGTCGGCCTCGCCCTGCTGGCCCTGCTCCTTCCCGCGCCCGCCCCCGCGCGGGCCACCGTCCACCCTCCCCGTCGCGAAGGCGTCCTCACCCCATGAACACCCCCGCCGTCCCCTCCGTCCTCTTCGTCTGCGTCCACAACGCCGGCCGTTCCCAGATGGCCGCTGCCTTCCTCGCCCACCTGGCCGCCGGCCGCGTCGAGGTGCGCTCCGCCGGCTCGGCGCCGGCCGACTCCGTCAACCCGGCGGTGGTCGAGGCGATGCGGGAGGTCGGCATCGACATCTCCGCCGAGACGCCCAAGGTGCTGACGGCGGAGGCGGTGCGGTCCTCTGACGTGGTCATCACGATGGGCTGCGGCGACGCCTGCCCGGTCTTCCCCGGCCGGCGCTACCTGGACTGGCGGTTGGCCGACCCGGCCGGCCAGGGGGTGGCCGCCGTCCGCCCGATCCGCGACGAGATCGAGCGGCTGGTGCGGGGCCTGCTGGCCGACCTCGGCGTCACGGCTGGTGGAAGGTGACCTCCGGATACCGCGCCGACGGCCCGCCGAGCAACGGCGCGTCCCGGCCCCGCAGTTGGTGATCGACGAACGCCGTGACGTACCGGAGCCCGTTCGGATCGGAAGGCGGCTAGCGGGACGAGCGCACGCGAAACGGCTGGTATTACTGGGGCATGCAGGAAGACATCGCACGCTCCGCGATCGACACGTTCATCTCCGCGTTCAACACCTCGGACGACAGCTATGTGACTGCCCTGCTCTCCCAGGCTCTGACCTCAGACGTGGTCTTCTGGGGGCCGTTGGGTCGCAGCGAAGGAATCGCGGCGGTCGAGCGGTTCGTGCTGGACATCCGGCACCACCCTGCGGGGACCGGCACGATGGTGCGCTGCTCGGCGGTGGACATGCCTGGCGAGTGGGCCCGGTACCAGTGGGTCTTCACCACGCCGGACGGAGGTCCCCGCCTGGCGGGAACGGACGTCGTCCATCTGCGGCGGAGCCTCATCGACCAGGTCATCGTCTTTGCGGGGGAGATCGAACCGTCCGTCTCCTGAGTCGTCCTTCCGCCGCTCCCCTTCTCGTGAACCTGCCTCTTTTCGGCGCTCGGGGGCTGCGGTGTCGAGGGGGCGTCCGCCCCAGCGGATGCCCTTCTCGCTGCGGGCGCGGGCGCGTTCCTGGTCTTCGTCGGCCTTTTGGCCAGCTGGGCGATCAGCGGCACCCGGTTCCCGCCCGCCGAGGCCAGCGGCATCATCGCGCGCCGGTAGCGCACCGAACTCGCGCTGCCCCTGCGCTTGATCTGCTGCGGCTTCTGCCCCTCCTGGTCGGTCAGTCTGCGTACACGGACGGGCTCGGCCACCGGGCCTCCAGCGATCGGATCGGACCTCGCCGCACATCCAACCGCCACGACCGCCAACCCGGTGAACCTATGCGGTCACAGCACCAGGCGGCACCCCCGAGTCCCCCCATCCGCCCACGGCCGACATTCCGGCACCGGCCCGCCCCCCGGGGTGAACCGGGCAGGGCAGGCCGGGGTTTGCTCTGTTGGGTGAGCAGGCGATGAGGTCGAGGGTGTGGTAGCTGGTTGCTTGGACGTACCAAGCGGCGTGCGTGTCGCCTCCCCGGCGGAGGACACCCTCGACATGCGCGACCTTCGCGGCGAGCCGCGCCGGCTCCCGCTCTTCCACGCTCGCGAACCCAGGTGCGGCGATGGTCACCTGCTCCTCGAACCAGGCGACGGTATCGCCGACTTCACGGAAGGTTGCGGCGATGGCGCCTGCCGGTCGTAGCAGCCAGTCGCTGATCCGCACGGGCGTGCACGGGTTGTTCGCGAACTCCGCCGACCCCGGCCGGCGCGGGCCCTCCCGGTCGTAGGTGCGGCGGTCGCCGCTCCAGCGGTAGGCGTGAAAGTGCGGCCGGGGCCAGCCCCCTTCCGAGGGCCGGCCGACTCGCGGGCTACTGACGTCCACAGCCGTCGCCGTCTCCACAACCGCCGGAGTCACCTGGATGGGGGCACCTCCCAGCGTTAGCTGGGGGAGGCTCGTCGTCTCCCGGATCCGCTGCCATGTCGGTTACCGTTCCTCTCATCCCAAGGCGCGCGGCTTGTCCCCACGCCGGTGATGCAGCCGTTCCGGGCGGGGACGGCCAAATCCATCCGCCCGGAACGGACATCTCTTGTCACGCGTGGTGCGGATTGCCAGGCGCAGGCGTGACGAGCCAGAACGACTCCGTCACCAACCGATAACGCCGGTGGGCGGGGTGCAGCCCGGTGTGCTTCAACGCCCACACCTCAACCGGCAACTGCTCGTCCTCCACCCGCATCGACGCCAGGCCACAGGACAGGCACATCACCTGGAACACGCCTTGCGGGACCCCGTCTTCGGCTTCGGCGGTCACCGTCCTCCCCCAGACTTCGTCCGGGGGTGCCCCCATGGCTGACCGGATCAGCCGGCGACTCAACGCAACTCCGCAGAACGCCGGTTCGCCTCCGCCACCAGCGGGCCGAGCGACTCGCTCAGCGCCACCGGCGCGACATCCTCCGGCAGGGCGGCCCACTCACACCCACCACCCAACGGCCGCAACCACACCCGCCCGCACTCATGCGCCATGACTCGGCCGACCTCGGCCCGGGATGCGTCGCGCGCCATCGCACCGACGTCCACCACATCCGTAGGGAACCTCTCGGGTTCTTCCCTTTCCCGCTCCATGGTTGGACTGTGACGGCTTGATGAGCCCCTACGATTGCCGCCGGCAGGGATACCCATCATGGGTAGACTTCCGGCCTGGGCTCCGTGCTATTCCTTGACTTCGATCTACGCGGGGATGCGAGATGGCCTTTGAGTCTCCGGCGGCGTTGCCCGTAAGGGTGCTGGAACGACCTGATGTTCGAGACGCATTGGCTCGTCATGACTTCGGGCGCGTCTTCTTCCTGGCCCGCAAGTGGGGCGGCATCAGCTATATGAAGATCGCCGACGCCTGCGCAATCAAGCCCGAGAGGGTTGGGAAGCTGGCAAGGGGGGAGGGCGCGATCACCACATACGAAAAGATCGCCACCATCGCCGACGGCCTACGCGTTCCAGGATGCCTCCTCGGACTCGCACCCCGCTCATGGGAGAGCAACCAGGCCCACTCAGAAGCCATACTGAGCACTGCCGGTACCTTGGCACTCGACGTAAGGCAGATGGGTCCCGAACACGCAGAGGACGAAACCTTGCGACGCAGAGAATTTCTCGCTGCCGCGATATCGGCGACCGGATCCACCCTCGACTTTCCCCTCGACTCGCAGCGTGTTGGTCCTTCGGATGTCCAACGCCTCAAGGAACGAACAATTCGACTGCGACGCCTTGACGACTTTCTGGGAGGAGAGTACACCTACCCGATATACGCTCGGGAGTTGCGTTCCATTTCCATGTTGCTGGACCGCGGAAGCTACCTGGAATCAACCGCGCGCGCGTTGCTCGCCCTAGCTGCCGAACAGGCTCAGCAAGCAGGCTGGGCCGCGTTCGACGCGGGGCAGCACCCTGAGGCCGAGCGGCTGTATCGCGTAGCGCTCCGTGCGGCCACAGACGGGAACGATCAGTCGCTCATCGGCAACTCGCTGGCCTTTCTCGCGTATCAGCAAATCAGCACTGCCCAGTCCGGGGTCGACATGGCAACGGCATCATGTGAACACGCAGGTCGCGACGCTCCGGCAGCCGTCCGCGCGCTTCTCTTCGAACGGCTTGCCTGGGCTCATGCCAAGGCCAGGCAACCAAGAGGCGCAGAACAGGCCCTGGCAGAGGCGGAAGCAGCAGTCGCATCCGCCGAAGCGGAGCAGGCCGGGCCTGACTGGGCGGCATGGGTGGATCAGCGGGAGGTCAGCATCATGACCGGCCGATGCTGGGCAGAACTGGGTCGACCGCTGCGCGCTGTGCCGGTCTTGGAGGAGACGCTGGCGGGCTTCCCCGACACTCGTGCGAGAGACAAGTCCCTCTACATGTCCTGGCTTGCCGATGCTTATCTCGATGCGGGAGAAATCGAGCAGGCGGCCGCAGTCACGGAGCGCTGCTTCCAACTGGCCCTTGGGATCGGCTCTGTTCGCCCCCAAGAACGGGTAACGATGTTACTGAACCGTTTGAAGCCTCATCATTCGGTGCCGGAAGTCGCCGAACTCCTTGAGCACGCGACGGCGTGAGTCAACTCGTGGCGCTGCGAATCCAGTCCAGATAGCCGGTCGCGCCGGCGCAGATGGGTACGGCGGCGATCTCAGGGTTCTCCCATGGATGATGGGCCAGGAGGTGTTCCTCCAGGTCCGGGTAACGGTCCATCCGGGTCTTGAGCAGCAACTGCCACTCCTCCCCGGTGCCGAACTCCCCCAGGTGCCAGAAGACCGAGACCACCGGGCCGACGATCTGAGCACCGGCGGCCAACCGAGCCTCGACAGCACTCCGGGCCAGGGCCTCCGCGGCCTCCCGGGTTTCGGTGGCGGTGGATACCTGCACGAAGTCAGTCATGGCCCGAGAGTACGCGCGAACGGCACGACAGCCGGCTGCTCGGCGAAGAGGAAGAGAGGAAGCACACGGTGAGCAACGAGGCCGGTCGGATCTTTCGTGAGGCGTGCATCGCGGGCGTGCGGAAGCACGATCCCGGTGAGCCCAAGCCGGGCTACGTGGCGCCCTGGGAGGAGACCCCGGAGTGGGAGCGGCAGGCGGCCGCCGCCGTCTCCGGTCAGGTGCGGGAGTTCGTCTCGGTCAGTGGTGGGAACACGAGCAGGCTCACGCGGGAGCAGAAGGGCCGCTTCGTCGCCCTCTGCTGGATCGCGCAGATCCACCGGCTGAACGAGTCGCCCAAGCCGGGCTATGTCGCGGACTGGGCGGATCTCCCGACGTGGCAGCGGGAGACCGACGCGGACGTCTTCGAGGCTATCGAGCGGGCCGCCGCATAGGGTCGGGGAGGTCACGAAACCTCGGAGGGCACGATGAACGTGACGGATGGCTATCTCGGCGCGGCGGAACGGTTGGCAGGACAGTACGGTCCAGGTCATCAACTGCGCTCCATCGAAGCCATCCGATGGCCGTTCGAGAGGACGAGACGGCCTGACTGAGGCTTTGCCGACGAGGCGATCCTCTTGGAGCCGGACGCCGCCAACACCGGGCAGAACATCGCCTTCGCGCGCCGGCTGCTCCAGGAGACGGGCATCGCGGTCGACTCGGTCCTGCTGATCTGCAAGCCGTACATGGAGCGCCGTGCGTACGCGACCTGCCGTCGGGTCTGGCCAGAGGTCGAGGTCGTCTGCACCTCGGAGCCGCTGTCCCTCGACGACTACGTCAAGTCCATCGGTGACGAGAAACTGGTGGTCGACATGATCGTCGGCGACCTGCAACGGGTGGTCGAGTACCCAGCGCTCGGCTACGCCGTCCCCCAACCCGTGCCGGACCGGGTCCGCGCGGCGTACGAGCGGCTGCTCCAGGCCCGGTTCGACAGCCGGCTGGTCGTCCGGAGCTAAGAGAAGGAGGACATCAGGTGACGAACGAGACCGGTCGGTTATTCCGTGAGGCGTGGATCTCGGGCGTGCGGAGGCACTGTCCCGGTGAGCCCAAGCCGGGGTACGTCGCCGACTGGGCGGAGCTTCCGGCGTGGCGGCGGGAGACCGACGCGGATGTCTTCGAGGCCGTCGAGCGGGACGCCGCATAGGGTCGAGGGTCCACGAGACCTCGGAGGGCACGATGAGCGTGACGGACGGCTATCTGGCCGCGGCGGAGCGGGCGGTGGCGCTGTTGGAGGCGCCGGAGGTGGTCGCCGCGTGGGAGCGGCCGAGCGTGCTGGAGGGGATGACCGTCGGTGGGCTGGCCGCGCACCTCGCGTACCAGATCTTCGACGTCGGCGCGGTGACGCAGGTGCTGCTCGACCCGGAGCTGCGGGAGTCCGGGCTGCGGGAGGCGCCGATAACGCTGCTGGAGAACTACGCCAGGGCGGCCTGGATCGACGTGCCGCTCGACGGCGAGGTCAACACCGGCATCAGGGAGCGGGCCGAGGGGCTCGGGGCCCAGGGGTCGGTGAGCCTGGCGGAGTTGGCCAGGACGACGTTGGCAACGCAGCGGGACGGGCTCGGCGCGTGTGCGGGTGACCAGGCCGTGTTCCTGCCGCGGGCGGGGTGGTCGCTGCGGCTGGACGACTACCTGGTCACCCGGTTGTTGGAGCTGGCCGTGCACCTGGACGACCTCGCCGCCAGCGTGGGGCTCGCGACCCCCGAGCTGCCGGACGCCGCCTTCGATCCGGTGCTCACGCTGTTGGCGCGGCTGGCGGCCAAGCGGCACGGGCAGAGCGCGCTGCTGCGGGCGTTGGCCCGGGTGGAGCGCGCGCCGGGGGCGATCAACGCGATCTGATCCGGCCGCCGCCGCGCTATCCGGCGAGTTCCCGCTCCAGGCCGTCGAGCAGGGCCTGGAGGCCGAACTCGAAGGTCCGGTCGGGGGCGGCGGCGTACTCGGTCGCCGCCTCGGTCTCCAGTCGGGCGCGCAGCCGCGGGTAACGCATCGCGATCTCCCGCGCCTTGGTCATGGTCTCGGCCATCGCCTCCTGGAACGACTCCTCCGCCGTGCCGTGGCCCCCGCCGAGTCTCCTGGTGAGTGAGGCGGTCGCGGCGATGCCGGCCGCGTTGCCGAGGACGTAGGTGAAGACGGTGGCCGCGGCCCGGTCGGCCTGGGCGCCGGTGAAGCCGGCGGCCTCGTAGACGGCCAGGCTGTGGTCGTCGTGGCGGGCCTTCCCTTCGCCGTAGACGAGGTGTGCGGCGAGGACCCGCACCAGCCAGGGGTGCCGGACGAACATCCCGTACAGGTCCGTGGCCATGGTGGAGGCCGCGGTGCGCCAGTCGACCGCGCCCAGGTCGGGCAGCGTGAGCTCGCTCCACACCTGGTCGGTGGCGAGCAGCACGAGGTTGTCCTTGCTCTTGACGTGCCAGTACACGGCCGTGGCGGCGGAGTCGAGCCGCTTGCCCAGGGCGCGCATGTTCAGGCCCTCGAGGCCGTCGGCGTCCAGGAGCTCGACGGCGGTGCGGACGATCTGGTCTCGGGTGAGTGTGTCGCGCGGCATGACCGCACGCTACCCAGCCCCTTGCACAAAGTTCAAGAAGGGGGTTGCACGGTGTTCAAGTCCTGACCTACGGTCTTCCTCGACACCGGTTGAACTTAGTTCAAGTCGAAGGAGAGTCCGATGAGTAACCTCGCCGGCATCATGCAGCTGCTCGTCGCCGCCGCCTTCGTCAGCATCCCGGTGGTCCGCCACCGGTTCGGCCCCGCCGCGAAGGCCGCCGCCGTGGCCGAGCTCCGCCGCCAGCGGGTCCGCCCGGAGGTGCTGGAGGAGAACCGGCTCCGGTTCGACGCCGGTGGCCACGAGACCGCGGCTCCGGCGGCCGTCGCCGCGGTGATGGTGGCCATCGCCGCCCCGAACTTCGCCGGCTCCGACCTGGCCCGGCCGCTGACCTGGGTCTTCTCCTCGCTGGTCCTGCTGATGAACGCGGCGATCGTCTACAGCGACCTCACCGCGGTGAGGTCCGTGGAGGCCGCCTTCCGCCGCTGGGTGCGGGCTCAGACCTACCTGCGCAACACCGTGGTCTTCGGCGGCTCGGCCGTCGCCCTGCTCGCCGTCTCCCTCGGCTGAGCCACCCCACCCACCTCGGCCCGCCGAGGTGGGGTGGGTGGGGTGGGGTGGGGTCAGGCGATCCGGCGGAGGCGGCGGAGCGCCAGGTAGCAGAGCAGCGCGGTCAGGGCGAGGAAGACGCCGGTCTCGATGAACTGGAAGGTCCAGAAGCGGTCACCCGGCTGATAGAGCTGCCAGTTGGTCGAGCCGGGTTCGACGCCGCCGCGCGCCAGGCACTCGGGGTCGTGCGGCGGGCAGCCCACCAGGCCGCTGCTGACGAGCTCGCCGTCCGCGTTCCGGACGCCGCTCTCGTAGACCCAGCTGGCCGCCGCGGGGTTGAGCCACTGGCCGCCGGTGGTGGCGTAGCTCAGTTCCACGGGGGCCAGGTAGTGCGGGCGGACCAGGATCTCGATGCCGAGGCGGACGACGACGAAGCCGCCCAGCGTGACGGCCATCGCCGGCAGGACGCGGCGGGTGAGGGTGCCGGCGAAGGCGCCGAGGGCGAGCGCGAAGAGGGTGTAGCCGACGGGGGCGACGCCCTGGACGTCGAAGAAGCCGTAGGCCAGCCGCCCGGTGCCGTTGGCCGCCACCGGGGCGAACCACCAGGTGACGCCCACCGCGTAGGCCACCGCGAGCGGGACGGTGAGGGCGGTGAGCAGGCCGAGCTTGGTGAGGGCCCAGCGGCGCCGGCTGATGCCCTGGGTCCAGACGAGGCGGTGGGTGCCGTGCTCGACCTCGCGGGCGACGAGGGGCGCGCCGAAGAAGAGGCCGACGAGCAGCGGCAGCACCATGAACAGGATGGCCACGATGGTGAGGCTGTTGAACTCGTCGGTGAACTGCCGGCGCAGCGCGTCGCACGTGTCGACCTGGCCGGAGACCAGCACCTCGGTGCCGAGCGCGTCGAGGCAGTCGGCGAGGCCCGAGTCCTCGAAGGTGGCGTGCATGTTCAGCCCGGTGGGCACCATCAGGGCCGCCAGTGCGGCCAACGCAAGGGCCAGGTAGAGGAGTTGCCTGCGGTGTTGGCGCCAGGTCAGCCAGATCACGCGGTCACCTCCGCGCGGCGGCTCTCGGCGGCGCCGAGGTAGGCGAGGACCAGGTCCTCAAGCGACACGTCGTGCGCCGACCAGGCGGGGTCGGCGGGGCCCGCGCCGGTGGTGCGGGCGAGCAGGGTGGTCTGCCGGTCGGTGTGGCTGGCGCGGATCACGCTCCGGACGCCGGGGAGGGCGTCGGGCGCGTCGGTGCGGGGGCCGACGAGGGTGCGGTGCTCGGCGATCAGATCGTCGACGTCGCCGACGAGTTGGACGTGGGCGGTCTGGAGCAGGATCAGGTAGTCGCAAACCCGCTCCAGGTCGGCGAGCAGGTGGGAGGAGAGCAGCACGGTGGTGCCGGTCTCGGCGACGGCGCTCATCAGGGCGCCCATGAACTCGTGGCGGGCCAGCGGGTCGAGGGCCGCGGCCGGCTCGTCGAGGAGCAGCAGTCGGGGGCGTTTGGCCAGCGCCAGGGCCAGCGCGACCTGGGCGCGTTGGCCGCCGGAGAGGCTGCCGACCGGCTTGCGGGTGGGGATGCCGATGGCGGTGAGCCGGTCGTGGGCGAGGTCGGTGTCCCAGCGGCGGTTGAGCCTGGCGCCCATGGTGATCAGCTCGTCGGCGGTGAAGTCCCGGTAGAGCGGGGTGTCCTGGGCGACGAAGCCGATCCGGGAAAGGGTCTCGGTGTCGCCGCGCGGGTCGCGGCCGAAGACCCGGACGGTGCCCGCGTCGGGGCGGAGCAGGCCGACGGCCAGGTGCAGCAGGGTGGACTTGCCGGCGCCGTTGGGGCCGACGAGGGCGGCTATCCGGCCGGCCGGCAGCCGCAGCGAGCAGCCGCGCAACGCCCAGGCGCGGCCGTAGCGTTTGCCCAGCGCGTCGGTCTCCAACGCGGTCTCGTGGGCTTCATCGGTCATCTGTGCTCCCACACGTCTCGGGTCATTGAGCGTCGTCGGGAACCGGGCGATCGAGGGTGGCGCGCAGCGTGGTGTCGATGAGGGCCGCGATGTCCTCGCGGGCGAGCCCCGCGGCCTCGGCCCGGCGCAGCCAGGCCACCAACTCCTCGCGCAGCTCCGCCTGTTGGGGCAGCGAGTCGCCGGCGAGGGTGCCGACGAGGAAGGTGCCGACCCCCGGCCGCCCCTCGGCGAGCCCCTCCAACTCCAGCTGGCGGTACGCCTTCAGGACCGTGTTCGGGTTGATCGCCAACGTTCGGGCGACCTCGCGCACCTTGGGCAGCTGGTCGCCGGGCCTGGCGATGCCGACGCGGAGCGCCTGCCTCACCTGGAGCACCAGCTGCATGTAGGTGGCCACCTTCGAGCGACCGTCGAGCACGAACTCGATCACCGGTTCATTCTCCTATTGTCCTATGACAGTAAGACAACATGCTCATGGCCTCGCACGATGTCAATCGCGCCGAGCATGCGAACGGGCCCGGGAGACGGCTCCCGGGCCCGTGACCGACACACGACGACGCTAGGCGGGGCAGGTCTCGCGCCACACGTCCAGGTCGTAGGTCTTCAGCAGCGAGCTGAGGCCCAACGCGGTGGTGGTGGGGCAGAACTCCTCGGTCGGCACGTTGTACTCGACGTGGAAGACCGCCTTGCCGGCCTCGATGAACGGGGTGAGCGCCTCGCACTCCTCCCACTCGAAGCACTCCTCGTTGACCGCGAAGTCGAAGTCGTCGACCAGCTCGGGGATCTGCTCCAGATCGTTCTTCAGCCCGACCGAAAGGCCACGCTCGTGCGCCAGGTCGGCGATCATCCGGTTGAACGCCAACTGGTCGTCGGCGGAGATGTCGAAGCCCGTCTCGTTCGCGAAGTTGTCGACGTTGTCCGGCTCGACCGCGTCGTAGCCCCGCTCCGCGCACATGTCGAAGCGCGCGGCCATCAGCGGCTCCAGCACGTCGAGGGCGCGGATGTCGAGCCAGCGCTCGCCCGGCCAGCCGTTGGACTCGCCCAGCAGCTCCTCCGGGAACTCGCCGGCGTCGGGACGCCAGTCCTCCCAGGCGCCGACGCTGATGTAGCAGATCACCCACCGGCCCTCGTCGTACAGCTCCGACACCACGTCGGCGTCGTTCTCGAAGCCGTCGATGTCGTAGACCGGCACGTCGATCGAGGTGTCCACGGTGCCCAGCAGCTGCCACTGCCAGTCGATGCCGGGCTCCGGGGTCCAGAACTCGCTGCTGGCGGCGGCCTCGTCGACGTCCGACGTGGAACGCTCGGCCGCCGCGTCCGAGTCCGACCCCGAGCAGGCGAACAACAGCGGCAGAACGGCCAGGGGCACGGCCATCCGGCTCAGTCGAACCATCGGGCGGTCTCCAACTCCTCGGTCCTGGACGGGTCCTCGAGCAGCGCCGCCAGCTCGAAGCGGCGCGGCCACTGCCCGGTGGCCCAGGCGAGGCCGGCGGCCAGGCCCTCGACGGTGGCCGCGTGCAGCGTGCCGTCCGCCGTCAGCCGCCAGTCCAACTCGACGCCGTCGACGACCAGTTCATCGTGCTCACGGTAGGTGGCCGGGGTGTCGGGGCCGAGCAGCGCGTGCGCCTCACCCGGGGTGTCGCGGAGGGTGCCGCCCTCCGGGGCCGGCGCCGGGACGGCGGCGCTCAGCGGCCGCACGTCGAGCACCGCGGCCAGCGCCGCCGCCCGCTCGGGCGGGACGGGCAGCAGGGCGCGGCCCGCGGCCAGCGGCAGCAGATCGGGCGCGTCCGCCACCAGGGCCTCGGCCGCCGGGACCACGGCGATGCCGCCGTCCACCACCGCGCACAGCTCGTCGGGCAGCGTGACGTCGGCCGGGTCGAGGTCGGCGAGCAGCGCGTAGAGGCCGTGGAGCTGCGCCGGGACCACGATCGACTCAGGGTCGGCGAGCCGGCCGAGCAGGTCGGCCGCGCCGCCGGGTTCGGCGAGCAGCGCGCGCGCCGTGGTGCGCACGCCGAGCGCGTGCAGCACGTCCTCGTCGGCGTCGGCCGTGTCGGCGTCCTCGTAGAGGCCGGCCAGCAGCGGGTCGCCGTCGGCCGAGCGCAGGCCCACCGGCCGGCGGCCGTCGAGGACGGGGGCGCCGCGCAGCCACCAGGCGGTGTAGGAACGGGCCCGCGCCACCGAGCCGTCCGGCATCCGCACCCGGAGCTGGGTGGTGAGCGCCTCCCGGTAGGGCGGGCGGGAGAGCAGCGCCAGGGCGCGCGGCCACTGGTCGTCCGCCACCAGGTCGAGGTCGCGGACGGCGACCACTTCGCCGGCCACCGGCGGCAGCCCGGACTCGGGCAGCGCGTCCAGCGCGTCCTCGCACCAGACGTCGACGGCGTCCAGCAGGTCGAGGTTGTCGGGCTCCGGGTAGCCGGCGTCCCGCTCCTCCGCCAGCTCGTCGGGATCGAGCACCACGTCGGCGGCCCGTATCAGCGCGAAGTCGGCCTGCACGCCGACCGCCGTCAGCGGCCGCTCGCCCCAGCGCTCGGCCAACTCGGCGTCGACGGCGGCCAGCTCGCCTGGCTCGATGATCTCGGCGAACGGGCTGCCGGGGAAGACCAGGTCGGCGGCCGGGCTGAGCTCGCCGTCCTCGTCGGGCAGGGCGAGCGCGCCGAGCCACGGCTCGTCGCCAGGGGCCAGGCCGGCGTCCCGCACCAGGGCGAGCACCGTCTCGGCGAGCTCGCCGGGTGGCACCGCCTCCTCGTCCCACACGTCCTCGTCGGACGAGGCGGCCACGGCCGCCCGCACCTGCGGGGTGGCCAGCACGGCGCGCGGCGTGGCCGGGCTCGCGCCCAGCTTCTCCAGCAGCGGATGGGCCGCCTCCGGGTGGACGACCCGCAGCCCGAGCCGGCCCAACTCGGCCGCGTCGGTGCCGGGCACCGGCAGCAGCGCCCGGCGCGGGCCGATCAGCACCCCGCCGTCGGCCAGCGGCACCGGCAGGCCGGTCAGCAGGTCGGGGTCGACGCCGGACAGCGACTCGTAGAGCCGCCACCACCAGCCGGGCGACCGCTCCACGCCGGCGAGCCGGTCGACGACCTCGCCGAGCGAGACCCGGGACACCTCCAACACCCGCAGCTCGGCACGGCGTTCCAGGCCGGCGGGCAGCAGCTGCGGGAACAGCTCGGCGAGCACCGCGACCGTCTCCGCGCCGGCCCGCTCCACCAGCTCCGCGTCCCTCGGGCGCAGCACGACGGCCGGCTCGGCGCCCTCCTCCTCGGGCGACGCGGGCGACGCGGGCGACGCGGGCTCCGCCGGCTCGGCGGGCTCGACCGCCTCCACGGCGGCCCGCGGCAGGAAGGACGTGCCGGGTAGCCGGTCGAGCAGCGCCTCCCGCAGCCGGCCGTCCAGCTCGCCGCGCCCCAGCGGCCCGGGAACCAGGTCGAGGATGTCGCTGGTGACGGGCCGCCAGTCGGCGAGCAACGCGGCATAGGCCGCGGCGGCCCGGTCGAGCAGGAAGTCGGTGAGCGGGCCTGGCGCGACATGCCGCCGGGTCGGCTCCAGCGGGAAGCTGGCGATCAGCAGCGCGGGCAGGCCAAGCGCGTCGTCCGTGGGTGTCGGCGCGTGCACCACGGCCGGGCTGGACGGCGCGGCCGGGGAGCCCTCCGCGTCCACCGGGACCGCCCAGGTGACGGACCAGTGCCGGCGCTCGCGCTCCTCGAGCGGCCGGTCGGCGAACAGCTCGGGCTTGGCCTCGCCGCCGTCCTGCGACACCCGCCACCGGGTGGAGCGCACGGCGAGCCCGGCGGGGCCCGGCTCCTCGGTGATCTGCGTGTAGGGGCCGAACTGGCGCCTGGTCAGCGTGCGGACGCCGCTCGGCGTCTCGACCGCGACGTCGGTGAGCCCCGGCAGGGTGAGCAGCAGCGTGTCGTCGACCGCGTCGAGCAGCCGCGTGGCCAGGTCCTCGGCGGCGGCGTCGCGCAGCGGCAGGGTGACGGCCGTGTCGAAGCCCTCGGGCACGACGGCGCCCGGCGCGCCGGGCGGCAGCGCGAACGGCAGCCGCAGCAGCGGGACGGCGTGCCGCTGGCCGGCCCTGCGGTCCAACTCGGCGAGCAGCCCCTGGCTCTCGGCCCCGGCGCCGCGCGCCAGCTCGGTGGCCTCCGCGAGCGACCAGCGGACGGCGCCCGCCGCGCCGGCGATGGCCGGCGCGTCACTCACCGTCAACACCGCGGCGAAGCCGACGCCGAAGCGGCCGACACTGCCGGGCGCCGCGCCGGGGCCGCCGCCCTCCTGGTCGCGCTTGGCCGAGGCGCGCAGCGTGGACAGCGACTCCACGCCCGTGGCGTCGAGCGAGGCCCCGGTGTTGGCGACGACCAACACGCCGTCGCGCAGCGTCAGGCGCAGCCGGCCAGGACGGCCGGCGCGGGCGGCGGCGTCCGCGGCGTTCTGCGCGAGCTCGATGACGAGGCGGTCGCGGTAGCCGCCGCGGGCCAGGTCCTCCTCGGCGTTGGCGTCCTCCCGGAAGCGGGCCGGCGACGCCGTCCAGGCGGTCAGAACGCCGTGCCGCAGACGCGCGGTGTCGAAGGGGTCGGCGTGGTGGTCGGTGGTCACGGTGCGACAGTACCGGGTCCCACCGACACCGGATTCCCGGGCGCGACAGGGCCTCCACAGGGTCGAGCGCGGCCCGTCACCCCATCGACACGAGCCGGAACCGTTCCGGCGTCCGGCCGGGGGAACACCGGTAGACGCAACGCGCCCCCGACGGATGAACCACCGGCCGACCGTGGACGAACTACGGACGCCCTACAGCGGGTACGGACGCCCTACAGCGGGTCGGCGCCCAGGTGGTCGATCACCGGCGGCGCCGGCCGCTGCGGCTTCGGCACCTCGGCCGCCTCCGAGTGCGCGCCGCAGCCGAAGGACAGCGACACGACCTGGCCGTCGGCCGGCGCGTACTCGTTGGCGCACACCCCGAACGCCTGCCGCAGCTGACCGGCCATCGGCAGCAGGAACCCGCAGCTCCCGCAGTTCGCCGGCGCCGCCTGGGCCATCGGCGTCTCCGGGCCGAACCGCTCCTCCCACCGGTCGGCCGCGTCCTGCAGGCCCACCCAGGACAGTACCCGGGGCCGGCCGAGCCCCAGCTCGTTGGCGACGTCCGTGACCACGCCACGCCCGGCCGCCGGCTCCTCCTCGTCGGCCTCCTCGCCCGGCGCCTCGGCCAACACCCCCGACTCGAGGCGCGCGTCGTCCGCCTCGGCGGGCAGCAGGTCGCCAGGACCCAGGTCGCCCGGGCGCAGCCGCTCGCTCCACGGCACCCAGTCGGGGGCGAGCAGCGCGTCCGGCCCCGGGGTCAGCGCCACCTCGTCGACCGTGACGTAGCGGGCGCGGGCCGCGCGGGCCACCGTGACGCTCCACCGCCAGCTCGGATAGCCGGGGTCCCGGCTGCCGAAGTAGTGGGTGACGATGCGGTCACCCTCGGCGACGGCCCCCAGGTAATCGCCGATCGGCTGGGGACGCGCGGCCTCCGCCGCGGCGTCGCGGGCGAGCTCGACCGCCTCGACACAGAGCCGATCGGGTGTGCCGCTTCGCGTCGGGCCTGCCATCCCAGCACTCACAAGAACTCTCCTACGCCGTTGTCCGGTGCGGGCGCCTGAGGGCGAACGGAGCCGACGGAGCGGACGCTGGGACCGCTGCGACGTCGCGCTGAACGAGGCAAGGCGCACCGCCGGCCCACGCTACCGCACGGGCCGGCCGGCCGGCGCCCCGCCCATACCAGGCCGGGGCCCTCGACAGGGGTGACCGACCGACGACGAGTCGGCGACCGGAGTGAGGCTGCCACACGAACCCGGCTAAACGCCGACGAGAAGCGGGAGCAGGAAGGGGCACACGGCTTAGGCTGGGTAATCATGGTCGCCGGAAGCTCGTCTGGTACGTCTGGTACGAGAAGCGGGGCCGGTTCGGGGCGCGTCTCCCGGGCGGTCCAGTCGGCGGGCCATGCCCTGCGAGCCGTGCCGATCGCCATCGGCCGCCGCATCCGCCGCATGACGCACGCGCACGGCGCCGGCGAGTCCGGGCTCGGCAAGCTGATCGAACTGCACGCCGTGCACTCGGCCGGCGACATGCTGATCACCATGGCGCTCGCCTCCACCATCTTCTTCTCGGTCCCCACCGGGGAGGCGCGCGGCCGGGTCGCGCTCTACCTGATCGTCACCATGGCCCCCTTCGTGCTGCTGGCCCCCGTCATCGGCCCGCTCCTGGACCGGGTGCCGCACGGCCGCCGCGCCGCGATGGCCGCCGCGCTGCTCGCCCGCGGCATGCTGGCCCTGGTGATGGCGAGCGTGGTGGCCTCCGGCGGCCTCGAGCTCTACCCGGCGGCGCTCGGCGTCCTCGTCTGCTCCAAGGCGTACAACATCGTGCGGGCCGCGGTGGTGCCACGACTACTTCCCACCAGCATCTCGCTGGTGAAGGCCAACGCCCGGATCACCCTGACCGGGCTCATCTCGGCCGGCGTGATGGCCCCGTTCGGGCTGGCGCTGCACGCCGTCAGCGACCGGCTGCCGCTCTACGTCGCCTGCCTGTTCACCATCGTCGGCGCCTTCCTCAGCTTCCGGCTGCCGCACAAGGTCGACCTGGCGCGCGGCGAACGCGACGTCCACCTGGCCGAGCTGGCCGAGACGCGGGCGGCGATGGCCAGGGAGAAGGACGAGCGGCGCGGCGCCAGCCCGCTGCGGGCGGCCGCCGAGTCACCGGTGTTCAAGGCGCTGCTGGCCAACGGCTCGCTGCGGGCGCTCTCCGGCTTCCTGCTGTTCTTCCTGGCCTTCCTGCTGCGCCACGAGTCGCTGCCCGGGCTCACCCCCGCGTTCTCGCTCGGCCTGGTGGGCGTGGCGGCCGGCGGCGGCAACGCGCTCGGCAACCTGCTCGGCAACTGGCTGCGGGACCGCACCCCTGAGCTGAACCTGCTGGTGATACTGCTGCTGGCGCTCGTCGCCACCGCCGCGGCCGCCGTCGCGTACACCGCGTTCACCGTCGTCGCCGTCTGCGCGGCGGCCGGCATCTGCCAGGCGATGGGGAAGCTGTCGCTCGACGCGATAATCCAGCGGGACATCAGCGAGGTGGTCAGAACCTCGACGTTCGCCCGCTCCGAGACGGCGGTGCAGATGTCGTGGGTGCTGGGCGGCGCCATCGGCATCTCGCTGCCGCTCAACGGCGCGCTCGGCATGTGGGTGGCGGCCCTCTTCGTGTCGGTCGGGGTCCTGGCCACCGGCCGCAGCCTGGCCGCCGCGGCACGGCGCGGCACCTCACACCCCCGCGTCAGGTGACGGCGGGCGCGCGGGTAACCTGCCCGCATGACTGCGATCTCCACGAACCGGGGCCGCCGGGCCTTCCGCTCCACGCTCGCGCTCGGCGCTGTTTCGCTGGGACTGGTCGCCCTCTCCGCGTGCCAGAAGCCGACTCCCAACGCGCACTTCACGATCAACACGGACACCACCTCGCGGGAGACCCCGCAGGACTGCTACGGCCACGGCGAGGCGCTGGGGGCCGAACAGGCGCGGTCCTGCACGGAGAGCAACGACGACGTGCCGTCCTTCACCACCCGCGCCGGCGACACCTTCCGGGTCGGCGTCGACCCGGACGTGGCGCACAACGGCTGGCTGCTCTTCGTCAACGGACTGCTCTACGACACGGAGCCGTTCACCACGACCTACCAGACCTTCGTGAGCGACGACCTCTACCGGGCCGCCGAGCAGCAGGCCGCCAACGGCGGCGCGCCGGCGGAGGACGAGACCCTGCGGCTGAACGTGGTCGAGGTGTCGGACGACTACGACGCGGACGAGATCTTCAACTCCCAGACGCAGGAGGAGTACGAGCAGAAGATGTTCAGCTCGGTCGAGGGCGTCTGGAACGTCGAGCTGGAACCGCACCGCGAGTCTTGAGCGAACCAGCCTGAGCGAACCAGCTTGGGCGACGGGAGGCCCCACCCATGCGGCTGCTGATCGCCACCGCCGTCGACTCGGAGCGGCGGGCCGTGACCTCGGCCGCCGGCGTCGACCCCGCCGTGGTCCGCCTGGCGAGCGGCGTCGAACTGCACCGCGTCCCGCTGCCGGCGAGGCCGACCGGCCTCGGAACGGCGGTCCGTCCGGCCGCCGGCGGCCCCGGACACGATGCGGCCCCATCGAACGCGGAGCAGCCGGTCGCCGACATGACCGATCGGGCTGGCGGGGAGCCAGGAGCGGCGACACCACTCACCGCGGATGTCGTCGTGACGGGAGTCGGTGGCCCGGCCGCCGCGGCCGTGGTGGCGAGCGTGCTGGCGGCCGGCGACGGCCGCTACGACCTGGTGGTCTCGGCCGGCATCGGCGGCGGCTTCGCCGAACGGGTGCCGGTCGGCGGCCTGGTCGTGGCGTCGACCGTGCTCGCCGCCGACCTGGGGGCGCAGACCAGGGCCGGCTTCGCCGACATGGCCGAGCTGGGCTTCGGCGTCGTGGCCCACCAGCCGCCAGAGGAGCTGGCGACCGCCGTGGCCGCCGCGACCGGCGCCGTCCACGCGCCCGTGCTCTCCGTCTCCACCGTGACCGGCAGCGAGGAGCGCCGCGCCGAGCTGGCCGCCCGCCACCGAGGCGTCGCGGGCGAGGCGATGGAGGGGTTCGGCGTGGCCTGCGCCGCCGCCCTGCACGGGGTGCCGATGCTGGAGATCCGCGCCGTCTCCAACGCCGTGGGCCCGCGCGACCGCGAGGCCTGGCGCATCCCCGAGGCGCTGGCCGCGCTCACCGCGGCGTTCACCGCCGTCGGGCCGGCCGTCCACGACTGGCACACCCGGTCCTCGCGGACCGGCTCACCCTCGTAGGGAGACACCATGACCGGGCACGCACCGCGACCGCTGGGCATCGCCTACTCGCCCTGCCCCAACGACACCTTCGTCTTCCACGCCTGGGCCCACGGCCTGGTGCCCGGCGCCCCCGCCATCGACGTGGACTTCGCCGACATCGACCTCACCAACGGCCGCGCCGAGCGCGGCGAGGGCGACATCCTCAAGGTCTCGTACGCCGTGCTGCCCTGGGTGCTCGACGAGTACGCGCTGCTGCCCTGCGGCGGGGCGCTCGGCCGCGGCTGCGGCCCGCTGGTGCTCACCCGCGAGCCGGGCGCGGGGGGCACGGTGACCTCGGCGACCACGGCGACCTCGGCGGCCGACCTCGCCGGCCGGACGGTGGCGGTGCCGAGCGAACGCTCCACCGCCTACCTGCTGTTCCGGCTCTGGGCCGCCGCCCACGTGCCGGGCGGCGTCGGCGAGATCCGGGTGCTGCCGTTCCACGAGATCATGCCCGCCGTGCGGGACGGCTCGGTCGACGCCGGCCTCGTCATCCACGAGGCCCGGTTCACCTACCGGCGGTTCGGCCTCCACCAGCTCGCCGACCTCGGCGAGTTCTGGGAGGCGAGCACCGGACACCCGATCCCCCTCGGCGCCATCATCGCCAAGCGCTCGCTCGGGCCCGAGCGGCTCGCCGCGATCACCGACGCCATCCGCGCCTCCGTCCGGCGGGCCTGGGACGACCCCGCCGCCAGCCACGACTACGTGCTCGCGCACGCCCAGGAGATGGACCCGGCCGTGGCGCGGGCCCATATCGACCTGTACGTCAACGAGTTCACCGCCGACCTGGGCGAGGCCGGCTACGCGGCGATCAACGAGCTGCTGACCAGGGCGGCGGACGAGGGCCTGGTGCCGCGAGTTCCCCTCGGGCCCGCGCTTCAGACGTCCAACTGATCGGCCACGGCGCGCAGCATGCCGGCGACCTTGCTGCCGCTCTGCCGATCCGGGTAGCGGCCACGCTCCAACTGCTGGGTGACGCTCTCCAGCAGGGTCGTCAGATCCTGCACGATCGAGGCCAGTTCGTCGGGCTTGCGACGCTGCGCGGCGGCCACGGACGGCGGGTTGTCGAGCACGGTGACGGAGAGCGCCTGGTCGCCGCGCTGGCCGGCGACCACGCCGAACTCGACGCGCTGACCCGGCTTCAGCTCGACCCCTCCTGGCAACGCTGAGGAGTGCACGAAGACATCGCCGCCGTCGTCACGGGAAAGGAAGCCGAAGCCCTTCTCGCTGTTGAACCACTTGACCTTGCCGGTAGGCACGTGTCCTCGTCCTCGCACTCGTCATAACAAGACGGCGGGTCACAAGACCCGCACTCACTCCAGGCTAACCGCCCCCTGCCCGGTGACAAGATGCCGCCGGGCCGTTTCGGAGGATCACTGCCCCCGCCGTGCGGCGGGTAACCCTGCGTCTGCCACTCTGTAGGAATGAGTGAGGTGAGTGAGCGGACCCCTGGGACCCCTGGGACCTCAGGGACCCCAGGGGACGCGTGGGTACGAGTCGGTGGCGTCATCTTCGCGGTGGGCGCGGTGGCCACGTTGGTCACCGTCATCCCGCTGCTGATCGGCGCCGAGCCGCTGCCGACCGTGGCCTATGTGGTGTCGATGCTGATGGGCGTGGGCTTCCTGGTCGCCGGCGTCGGGCTGCTGCGCACGATCGCGGCGCAGCGGGCGGCGGCGAAGGCGGGCGGCTGACGCCGGCGTCCGGCCCTCGGCCCTGGACCGAAGGCCCCGGAGGCGCCGACGAGCCCGGCAGCGGCAAAGGACAGTCACGCCGCTGGCCATGGGCTCCAGCTTGGCTGAGCGGGGGACGCTGCGCTCATCTCGCCCCGCCGGTTCCGAGGCGAGGACGCGATCGCATCCGCGACCGGCCAAGTCTGCGATCAGCGCACCTGCTACAACTCGATTCCCGAGAGCTTGGAGAGGTCCAACAGTTTCGAATTGCTTCGCCTGTGCAGGGAGGCGACCACCCGAAAGACCTCCCGCCCCATCGGGTGGATTCGCGCCATTTGTGGGGCCACTCGCCATGCGATAGTCAAATTCTCAAGTGCGCCGTCCCTATTGCCCATATCGAGCTGAGCCCGAGCGATATTGATGCGCGTAGGGGAAATGCGCGTCGGGGGCAGAGCGGACAGGACCTCGTCGAAATTCTCACCGCCGGCGACACGGAGCGCATCACCTGGCCGACCAAGGTCAAGGAGCGTGGCGAGTTCATGCGTTGCGGTGTTCCCAGGGCCGAAGATCATGCTGTGCATTTTGAGGTCCTCGCTAAAACCCTCTGAAGCCGTCCACGCGGATCGAATATGCCGCTCGGCCTCGCGTTTCCCTTCTCGCTTATCCCGGAGTCGTCCCGCGAGGGTCATACCGCGTAGATTCAACACACCAAGGGCGAAGGCACGCTGGGCTCCTGTGAGATGGGATTCTGCGGAGACGATCGCACGGTCCACGATATTCAACCCACCCTCGAAGTCGCCACCGTTGAGGTAGGCCCCGGCCCTATCTCGTGCCGCGATTGCCTCACCGAGAGGATTGGGCTTCTGCTCAACGGCCCAGCGCTGCCGCGTTACGGCCAACTCCGCCATATCCATCCAGCGGTGCCGGGCAGCAAGCCAATAGATGGTGCCGTAGACGTCGGCCAAGTCCGTCCAGCCCTCGACCACGTTTACTGAGAATGCGCGCGTCGTGGCACTTCTGAGCAGTCCGGGCAATAGCCCTAGCAGGCTGACAACATCAACCTTGTCCCGGCAAACATCGGCCTTGGCGAGCTCAGCGGCGAACATCCGCCCTTCGGGTTCGACGTCTCGCGGTAGATCATAATCACGCATAGCTGATCGCAGCTCAGATAGGCGAGCTTCATCGCTCCGCGTGACCGGGACTTGGCCGAGCACTTCGGCCATGGTGATGCCCATGGCGTGGGCGAGCGCTGCCGCCACGGCCGGTGTGAGGGTGCGATCTCCCACTTCGATCTTGCTGAGGAGCGACACGGAGATGGCCGCCTTCCGGGCCAGTACCGCCTGGGAGAGCCCGCGCATGTTCCGCAACGCCGCGACGTTCGCGCCTGGTGCCAGGTTGGTGGTGCCCACGAGATCCGTCTTCCCACGTCGGTGACCTGACCCCCCATGGTCGCACTCCCGGCGAGCCGACGCTGGGCCGTTGTGCAAAACCTGTGCAAGTCGCCCTCCGTGGATCCTTGTTGACTGGCTGTAGGCGCGGCAGAACCGGCCCGGTCGCGTGGTGACCGCCATTCCGTCCGCCTCGAACTCCCAGCAACCGCGCTGCCCTCCAATCCACCTCGATCGAGGGAGACACGAACATGACCGATCTCGGAATCCCCGGCGTGCCAGCGAGCAGGACGCGATCCATCAGCCCTGACGTGGCTTTCGCCAAGGACGGCCACCACTTCACGGCTGGCACGGACGTGGATGTCTCGGCGGTGGCGAACAGCGCCGCCGCGCCGCTCTCGGTGATCCTCCAGGTCACCAAGCGGTGCAACTTCGATTGCTCGTTCTGCTCGGAAACCCTCCAACTCCCGGACCCGACCCTCAGCCAGCTCGACACGATTCGGCAGAACCTCGCGGGGGTCTCCCGCGTGTTTCTGTCCGGCGGTGAGCCGCTGATGCGCAAGGACTTCGGCGAGATCGTGGACATGTACCACGAGGATCACATCCTCGCCGTCCCGACCAACGCGACTCACGGGCTCCAGCACGCGAAGCACATCGCGGGCAAGATCGCTTTCGCCAACATCGGCCTGGAGGGGCCGCGAGCGACCACGAACCGCGTGCGCGGGGACTACGACCAAGTCATGACAGGGGTCCGCGCCCTCATGGACGCCGGTATCCCGCTGTCGCTCTCCGCCGTGGTCTACCGCTCGACCCTCGCGGCGCTGCCGTTCACCTGCCAGATCGCCGATGTCCTTGACGCGGGCAAGGTCAAACTGATCATGCCGCTGCGCAAGGGCAACGCCCTCGACCTGGATGAGAACGAGTTCATCAGCGACACCGAGGCCGCCGAGACTTTCGCGCGGTTGTCGGAACTGCGCACCATTCACGGGTGGAGCCCGGCTCTGCGTATGACCACGTGGACGCCGGAGAACGAGGGTCACATGATCGTGATCGAGCCCACGGGGGTGGCGCGAGCCTGGCCGGTCTACGACGCGCCGGACCTGTGGGAGCCGCTGGGCAACGTGTTGGAGGAGCCGATCAGCGCGATCTGGCAGCGGTACCGGTTCAAGGAGAACCACTACGCGAAGTACCTGGGGCGCTCGATCCGTACGGCCGCGCACGCCGGGGCGGGTGCATGAGATGCGAGTGATCACGAACCTGAGCTGGCCACAGACCCCGTACGGGGCGGACAAGCGGCCGTTCGCGCGGCACGTCCAGTTGCTGACAGGGCTGGCCATGCAGTGGGTGGACGATGGCACCGCCGGTGTTCCGGCGAGCGTGGCAGTGGTCTTCCTGCCGGTCAGGCGGACGCAGGCTGTTCAGCTGACTCCGCAGACGCTGCACTTCGGTTACCGGCTAGCCGTGGCCGAACGGAACGACGATGCGCCGGAGCTGCTTCGTCTCATCGACGGCATCCTTGTGCAGGGGCGTCGCCATGCGGCCGGGATCGCCTGGCACTCCTTCGCCGACGACCTTCACGTGACGCAGGCCCTCGCTATTGAGCGGCTGCCTGGGTTCACCGCGCTCGGCGAGGCGTGGCGGGACCGGTCGCAGCGTGAGCGCGGCACGGCTCCGCTGGTGGACACCGCCACCGACCTGGGCATGTACGCCCTCACCACGCAGGCCGCGAAGGCCCAGGGCCTCGAACTCGGCCCGAACCTCGCCACGTTCCAGGACACGTCCGTGGTCCAGACCAGTCACGAACAACTCACCGCGGAGGAGGGGGACGGCGAGCTGCTGGTTCAGGAGCTGGCGGCCGGAATCCTCGGCCAGGCGTTGACTGTGGCCCTGCTCGGCGGCCGGACGATGAACCGGATCACCTGGCAAGCGCCGTTCGACGTGGCCGCGGCGGTCGGGCTGGAGGCGTGGCACGTCCTGCCGCTGCTGTACGACGCTGAATCGCCTACGGCGTCAGCCCCGAGCCAGTAGCCTCCCCCGGATGGTGGGCCTGGCCGTCAGGGACCAGGCCCACCCCAACCCCGGAGACCCGCGTGATCATCACCAGCAACCTCACCAACCCGAACCACCCGCCTCGCAAGACCAACGGCACTATCCGGATCGCATCCATCGATGTGGAGTGGACGAAGAACTACCGCATCACGAACGGCAACCGGCCGTTCTGCTACTCCATTGTCTGGCTGGACCTCCCCGACTCCGCGACACCCGCCGACCTCGGCGACCTGCCGTTCGCGTACACCAGCGTCTACGTCGAGGATGCCAGCGAGACCGCCGCCCTCGTCCGTTCCGCCGCCGCCACCCTGCGCACGGCGAGCGGCAGCGCCGACGTGATCACTGGTCATCAGCTCTGCTCTGACCTTGCTGTACTCGAAGCCAACGCAGACCGCCCTCACGAGCCCATCGGGAAGGCCCGTAGTGCGTGGAAGCGGCGCCGCACCTCGGCGGAGAGCGACCCGCGCTACCTCGATACCCGGTTCGACGCCGGGCACCTGCTCGCCGGCGCTTCCCGGCGCCTGGTGGACGTGTGCGCAGAGCTTGGCCTGGATGTCACCCAGCCGGAATTGCGCGGCACGTCCATGACCGCCCTGCACCGCCGATGGATCGAGCAGGACGACACCCAGGCCCGCGAGAAGATCAGCGTCCTCAACGTCCGCCATTCCCTGTCCACCGCCTACGTCGCCGCCCACGCGGCCGAACTCGGCCACTGGGACCCCCAGGGCCTCAACGTGAACCGCGCCCTCGCACGCGGCACCGCGGGCGCCTGGTCCTGGCTCACCTCACCGACCTTCACCGACCTCTTGGGAGAGATGTGCCTATCCGCGACTGCACCGTGATCGCCATCGAAGGCACCCAGGCCGCAGGCAAGACCACCCTCGTCCACGCCTTGACCGCCCACTACCGCGAGCAGTCCATCAACGTCACCTGCACCGGCGAGCCCGCCCGGACCAGCCCTTTCATGGAAGCGATCGTTCTGCACGGCAAGGGCACCTTCGACCTCGCCGCCGAACTCGACCTCTTCGCCCTCCAGCTCACCACCCCACTTCGCGCCGCGTGCAATCACCGGCTGCTGATCACCGACAAGACCCCGGCCAACGTCCTCGCCCTGGCCCGCCTCGTCCTCGACCCCGCCGAGCCCGGCAGTGCCGACATCCTCGCCGCCATGGACACGATGTGCCGGGCGTGGATGCCCACCGCCTATGACCTCGTCGTCTACTGTCGCGACCGCTACGACCAGAAGGCAGGCGGCGACCGCTTCCGCGAAAAGGTCCTCACCCTCCAGGACGAGGCCGATCAGGCCGTCTACCAGGCGTGTAAAGACAGCCGCGTCCCGCTCGTGGAACTCCCCACCGGCTTGGGCACGTCTGAGCGTGTCCGCTGGATAGCCGAGCAGGTGAGCAACAGGGGACTCTCCGTGACCTGATGTACCGACAGCCGCTAGGGTCCCTACCGCATCGCCACGCGCCGGAGGGGGCACCCCCGGACGAAGTCTGGAGGAGGACCCTATGGCATCGCACACCGTCATCGACGTCATGATCATCCTGGAGCGTGACGGTCATCTACTCCTCGCCGAACGCTCCGGCACCGGCTACGCCGACGGCCTGCTCAACCTCCCCAGCGGCAAGGTTGACCCCGGCGAGAACGTCATCGACGCCGCCGTGCGCGAGGCCCGCGAGGAGGTCGGCGTCATCATCGCCCCCGCCGCCCTCCGCCCCGCCCACGCCATGCACTACCGCAACCCGGAAGGACAGCCTCGTGTCGGCTGGTTCTTCGCCACGGCGCAGTGGGAGGGCGAGCCCGTCAACGCCGAGCCCCACAAGTGCGCTGGCATCTCCTGGCACCGCCCCGACGAACTTCCGTCCAACACCGTGCCGTACAACGCGCTAGGCATCGTCCACTACCTCAAGGGCGAACAGTTCTCCGTTCACGGTTGGTGAGGTAGGCCCTGGTCGCCGGCGTCGGCCTGCTGCGCTCGATCGCGGCGCAGCGGGCGAGCGCCGCCTCGGGCGGTCCGCCCGCGTGCGCCCGCCGCCCCCGGCCGCGCCGCAGGGCATGCTGTCCCGATGGAAACAGGTGAGCGACTGCACCGAACCCGCTCCTACTACTGGGGCTGCATCTACGCCAACGACGCGGAGGAAGGCGATTTCGAACCGGCGAGCCTGGACGGCCCCGGCCCGATATGGCCCTCGCACTGTTGGGTGACCATCGGTGTCAGGCACGAGCGGTTGGTCGAGGCAGGCGAAGCGGACGTCGACCTCGTGGTGGAAGTCCGGCAGGAAGCCACGGCGAAGTCCGGCTACGAGGCGACGATCGACCTGCCGTCCGGTGTGCTCTCCATCGGCGACGCCGACGGCGACGACACCATCCAACTCACGCCGGGCACATGGCTCATGCAGGTCGATCTCAACTCGCCGGACGACGCGACCGAGGTGCGGATCGCCATGTCTCCGACACACGCATCGTCGTCCGACGGGTCCGCGTCGAATTGATCAGGCGTGTGGACACCCCGAACCCCACGCATCACTGGCGTGAAAACGACTCAACGGGCGACGTCATCAACCGCTGACGGCGAGGTGTTCGTCCAGCCAGGCCGGGAAGCCGGTCAGGTCGGGGAGCACGATATGCGCGCCCTCGCGGTGCAACTCCTCGGCGCTGCACGGCCCGGTGGCCACCGCCACGGACAACGCGCCGGCCGTGGCCGCGCCACGGACGTCCCCCACGTGGTCGCCGACGTACACCCCGGCGGCGTGCTCGCGCAGCGCGGCGCCCTTGGCCTCCGCCCAGAGCGAGCCGATGACCACGTCGGGGCCGAGACCGAGATGGTTCACGTGCCGCTCGGCGTTGGGCTGGTGCTTGGCGGTCACGACGATCGCCCGCCCGCCGCGCGCGTGCACGGCGGCGATCGCCTCCCGCGCCCCCGGCATCGCGGGCGTCGTGGTGATGGCGTGCTCGACGTACATGCTCCGGTAGCGGTCCGCGACCTCGGCTATCCGCTCGGCCGGAAACCAGTTGGCCAACTCGACCTCCAACGGCGGCCCGAGCCGGGTCACGGCCAGATCGGCGTCGATCGGGGTCCCAGTCTCCGCGGCGAGGGCGAGATAGACGCCGCGGATGCCGGGGCGGGAGTCGATGAGCGTCATGTCCAGGTCGAAGCCGACGGTGAGGGGGGTGGTTGACATACGAAGCATTCTGCCCGAACCGGGTGGGGGGATTTCCCCCACCCACCCGCCCCTCCTCCGCTGCGCGGGGCGTTCCCCCACCCACCCGCCCTTCCCCCCGCTCCGCGGGCGCCCCGCGCGCTACGCGCGGCCCGGCGCTCCACGCCACCGCTCCGCGCGGGGGTGGTGGCGTTGGCGGTGGCGCGAGGTCGGCGCTGCGCGTCGCCGGTCAGCTCGGGCCTGGGCGGGCCGGAGCCTGGCGGCTCCGCTCCGGCGCGAAGCGCCGGGTAGAGCCCGAGGGGCCCGCCCGGCCGCCAGGCCGCCAGGCCGGGGGAGCCTGGGGCACAGGCACGGCACGGAGCCGCCAGGCTCCGCCGCCCCCTCCGCGCGAAGCGCGCCAAGGGGCGGGTGGGTGGGCACAACCCCACCAGCGGCCGCGCGGGGCACGGCGGGCGGGGGGGGGGGGGGGGGGGGGGGGGGGGGGGGAAAGCCGCGCAGCGAACAGAGCCGGGGCGGCGCGCAGTGGCGCGAAGCGCACCAAGGGGCGGGCCAGCGGGGAAACCCCGCGCAGCGGGGGCGGCGAGCCGCCGCCGCACGCGGCACGCGCACAGCGCCGCCCCAATCCGCGCGCAGCGCGCCAAGGGGCGGGTGGGTGGGGGAGAACCCCCGTCGTCAGGTGTCTGCCTTCGGCGGGGGGACGTGGCGGCGAGCCCGCAGCAGCAGGAGGGCCGCGCTGGCGAGGGCCGCGCCGCGGAGGAGCCAGGGCCAGTGGTCGGAGAGCAGCGCCTCGGCCTCGCCCTCGGCGAGGAGTTCGCCCCAGTAGCCGCCGGCGCGGCCGAGGAGCCAGACGGCGTAGCCGCTGGCGACGACGGCCGGCATGCCGAAGGTCGCCCACTGGGCTTCGCGGCGGCTGAGGCGGGGTGACCAGTAGCAGGTGAGCCAGCCGAGGGCGAGCACCACGACGGAGCCGGCGACCGTGCCGCCGACCAGCAGGATGACGCCGAGCAGTTCGACGGGGCCGCCGACCCGGCGGCCGCCGAGCGCGGCGCGGGCCAGCCGGCGGCCGGGGGACGGGCGCGCCGGCGCGGGCGCCGGCGCCGTCGCCACCGGCGGTTCGTCCGCCGCCGCGTCGGACGGTTTGGTGAGGGTGGCCGGCTCGTCGTCGCCGGCCAGGCCGGGCCGCAGCATCTCGGGGATCTCGATGCCGCCGTGGAAGCCGCCGATGTCGCCGTCCGGCCAGAACGCCTTCGGCATCGCCTCGAAGGCCGGCCCCGGCTCGGCGGCCGGCAGCCGCGGCAGCGGCAGCGGCACCGCCGCAGCGGGCGCCTCCGGAGCGGGCACCGCGGCCGGCACCGGGGCCGGCGGCGGCGCGCCGCCCCCGCCGCCTCCTCCGGAGGAGGCCGACGCGACGACGTCCTCCGGGGTGCCCATCCGGCCGAGGATCCGCCTGACCGACGACCGGCTCTCGCCGCCGCCCGTCGCGGCGGACCGCTGGCGGCCGATCTCGTCCCGCAGCCGCCCCACCAGCGCCGCGCGCTCGGCGGCGGACATGCTGGTGCCGTGTGCCAGGTCGCCGACCCGGCTCAGATAGTCGAAAACCAGCTGTTCACTCTCGATGCCCACGCCAACTGCCCCTGCGTCCAGACCGACCCGGAACCCTCCCTGATGCTACTCGTGAGCGACCGAACCTGAGATAACGCCGTTGTTCATCGGGGGTTCACCGAACGCCGTACAACCCGCTACCCACGGCTCGTTACATGGTGAACGTCCCCGTCTCACTTCAACGCCACACGCCCCGGGAGCGCGACCGCACCGCGTTCTTCACCGCCGACCGCGACAGCGAGGGAGAGCGCCATGGGCGCATGGTTGAGTTCGACCAGACCGCGACGTTCGACGTCGTCCTCCTCCCAGCCGAGCGAGCCGAGAAACTTCTTCCCCGTCCCGGCCGTGCCCGATCTCCCGGAGGAGCTGCCCGCGCCGATCCCGCTGGGCTCCAACCCCGTGGTGCTGCTTGCCGATTCGGACGAGCGGATCCGGCAGGGGCTGACGGCGCAGCTCGCCAAGTACCAGGTGTCGGTGGTGCACTGCGCGGACGGCGCGGCCGCGCTGTTGGAGGCGGGGCTGCGGAAGCCCGACGTGCTGCTGGTGTCGGCGGAGCTGCCCGTGATCGACGGGGCGACGGTGTTGCGGCTGGTGCGGAAGCGGCTGTCGATCCCGGTGGTGCTCGGTGTGGGCCCGGACGACACGGCGCAGGTGGGCCCGGCCCTCGCGGCCGGCGCGAGCGCGTGCGTGGCGCGGCCCTACCGGCCGCGCGAGGTGGCGCAGCTGTTGAGCCTGGCGGACCGGGGTCCGCGCGGCTGGGACCAGCCGCTGGTGTGCGGCCCGCTGACGCTGGACCCGAGCACCTACGAGGTTCGGATGCACGGCATCTCGACGGCCCGGCTACCGTTGCGCGAGTTCCAGCTGCTGCACCTGTTGATGCTGCACGCCGAGAAGGTGATCACCAGGGACCGGATCCGCGCCGAGCTGTGGGGCGAGGGGGCCCGGCGGTCGAACACCATCACTGTTCACATTCGGCGCCTGCGGGAGCGCCTGGGTGACGACCCTCACCACCCGGAGATCATCCAGACGGTGCGTGGCGTCGGCTACCGGCTGGTGCCGCCGGAGAGCTGATGGGACAAGGGTCGAGCCCGACGGCGCACCGTCGGGCCCGCCGGCGTTCCCCGGCGGTCCTGTCCGGCTCGCTCCTTAACGATTCCAACACTTTTTGTGAAACGGTCGGTTCCTCCGAACCTATCTTTCTGTTCACCTTCTGGCCCTCGCCGCTTCGTCGTCCCCTCCTACGTTCAGCACGACATATTCAAGTCATCTGCACCCAGCCGGCCGGCTGGACATGAACAAGGAGCAAGGTCATGCGCAACATGCGCGCCAAGACCGCCGCGATAGCCGTGGTTTCCGCCCTGGCCCTGGTCACGGCCTGCAGCAGCGAGAACGAGGACGACACCAGCAACGGCACGGGTGGCGGCGACAGCACCACCGAGGGTTCCGACCTCTCCGGCAACCTCGCCGGTGCCGGCGCCAGCTCGCAGGACGCCGCGCAGCAGGCCTGGATGGCCGGTTTCCAGTCCGCCAACCCGGATGTCACGGTGACCTACGACCCGGCCGGTTCCGGTGCCGGGCGTGAGCAGTTCATCGCCGGTGGCGTCTCCTTCGCGGGGAGCGACGCCTACCTGGAGGACGAGGAGCTGACCGCCGCCACCGAGCAGTGCGGCGGCGACGTCGTCGAGGTTCCGGTGTACGTGTCGCCGATCGCCGTGATCTTCAACCTGCCGGGTGTGGACTCCCTGAACCTGTCCCCCAGCACGATCGCCCAGATCTTCAACCAGCAGATCACCACCTGGAACGACGAGGCGATCGCGGCCGACAACCCCGACGTCGAGCTGCCCGACACCGCGATCACCCCGGTGAACCGCTCCGACGAGTCGGGCACCACCGAGAACTTCGTGGACTACCTGTCGCAGACCGCCGGCGACGACTGGCCGCACGAGGTCAGCGGTGACTGGCCGGTCAGCGGTGGCGAGGCCGCCCAGGGCACCTCCGGTGTCGTGCAGGCCGTCACCGGCGGTGAGGGCACCATCGGTTACGCGGACGCCAGCCAGGCCGGGGAGCTCGGCACGGTGAACGTCGGCGTGGGCGAGGAGTTCGTGCGGTACTCCCCCGAGGCCGCGGCCGCCGTGCTCGGCGTCTCGGAGCGCGCCGAGGGCCGTGGCGAGCACGACTTCGCCTTCGACCTGGCCCGTGACACCACCGAGGCCGGCACCTACCCGATCGTTCTGCTCTCCTACGGCCTGGCCTGCGCGTCCTACGACGACGCCGCCCAGGGTGAGCTGGCCCGCGCCTACCTGTCCTACATCGTGAGCGAGGAGGGCCAGGCCGCCGCCGCCGAGGCCGCCGGTTCCGCTCCGATCTCGGACGAGCTGCGCCAGCAGATCCAGCCGGCCGTGGACGCCATCGGCGCCGCCGGCTGAGTCCGTTCGACCCCGCGGTCCGGGCGGTCACCCAGCGGGGTGACGGCCCGGACCCCTGGGCTTCTCGGCCCGGTGTCCTTGAGCCGGCCGGAACGCCGTGCGAGCGGCGCGCAGAGTAGCGAACAGAACCGCGAGAAGCAGCGAGAAAGGGACGAGGAGTGCCCCCCACCTCAGAGAAGACGCGCACCCGCGGGGCGCCACAGCGGCCAGGGGACCGCATCTTCGCCGGTGCCTCGACCGGCGCCGGTGTGACGATCCTGGTCATCCTGGCCGGCGTCGCGGCCTTCCTGGTCACCGAGGCCTGGCCGGCGATCACGGCGCCGGCGGAGGACATACCCGGCGGCGACTCGTTCGTCGTCTACGTCTGGCCACTGCTCTTCGGGACCTTGCTTTCGGCGTTCTTCGCCCTGCTGATCGCGACCCCGCTGGCGGTGGCCATCGCGCTTTTCATCACCCACTACGCGCCGCGGCGGCTCGCCACGGCGCTCGGCTACGTGATCGACCTGCTCGCCGCGGTGCCCAGCATCATCTTCGGCCTCTGGGGCCTCGCCGAGCTGGCGCCGCGGACCGTCGAGCCGACCCGCTGGCTGGAGGAGAACCTGGGCTTCATCCCGTTCTTCGAGGGCCCGGCCTCGACCACCGGCCGCACCATACTGACGATCTCGCTGGTGCTCGCGGTGATGATCCTGCCGATCATCACCGCCGTCGTGCGTGAGGCGTTCCTGCAGACGCCGCGACTGCACGAGGAGGCGTCGCTGGCGCTCGGCGCCACCCGCTGGGAGATGATCCGGATGGCGGTGCTGCCGTTCGGCCGCTCGGCCATCGTCGGTGGCGCGATGCTCGGCCTGGGCCGCGCGCTGGGCGAGACGATGGCGGTGGCCATCCTGCTCTCGCCGTCCGGCGGCGTCAGCTTCAACCTGATCAGCAGCGCGAACCCGTCGACGATCGCGGCGAACATCGCGCTGACGTTCCCCGAGTCCTCCGGCATCACGATCAACGTCCTGATCGCCTCGGGTCTCGTCCTCTTCGCCATCACCCTGCTGGTCAACATGGGTGCCCGCGCGGTGATCAACCGGCGTCGCGAATTCTCGGGAGCCAACTGATGTCCACGACCCCCACCACCTCCGAGAGCCGCGCGGCCGACGCAGCAGTCCCCTCGCTCCAGCCCGCGTCGCTGACGCACGGCTCGCTGCCCCGGCGGGCCGCCCCCGCCGCCCTGGTCGCGGCGGCCGTGGTCGGCGCCGCGCTGTGGCTGCTCGGCGCCCTCGGCCCGGTGGCCGCGGCGCTGCTGGCCGCCGTCCTCTACACGGCCGGTGTCTACCTGTGGTCGCGCGTGGTCGAGGGCGGCAGGAAGGCCTTCGACCGGTTCGTGACCGCCATGGTCTTCTCGGCGTTCCTGCTGGCGCTGCTGCCGCTGGTGTCCGTCCTCTTCACGGTGGTCGACCGTGGCCTGGAGCGGATGGACGGCGAGTTCTTCAGCTTCTCGATGCGGAACGTCGTCGGCGAGGGTGGCGGCGCCCACCACGCGCTGTTCGGCACGCTGATCATCACGGCCCTGGCCACGCTGATCTCGGTGCCGGTCGGCATGCTGACGGCGATCTACCTGGTGGAGTACGGGCGCGGCCGGCTGGCGCGCTACATCACCTTCTTCGTGGACGTGATGACGGGCATCCCGTCGATCGTCGCCGGTCTGTTCGCGGTCGCGCTGTTCCAGATGTTCATGGGCCCCGGCACCCGGATGGGCATCATGGGCGCGATCGCGCTGAGCGTGCTGATGATCCCGATCGTGGTGCGTGCCACCGAGGAGATGCTGAAGCTGGTGCCCAACGAGCTGCGTGAGGCGTCGTACGCGCTCGCGGTGCCGAAGTGGCGCACGATCATGAAGGTGGTGCTGCCCACGGCCGCCGCCGGCATCGGCTCCGGTGTGACGCTGGCGATCGCCCGGGTGATCGGCGAGACGGCGCCGCTGCTGGTCACCGTCGGCATCACCGCGAGCGACAACTTCAACCCGTTCGACGGCCGGATGGCGACCCTGTCGGTGTTCTCGTACACCCAGTACGCCTCCCCCGGGGTGCCGCCCGTCCACAGCCTGGACCGCGCCTGGGCGGCCGCCCTCACGCTGATCCTCATCGTGATGGTGCTGAACCTCCTGGCGCGGCTGATCGCCCGCTTCTTCGCCCCCAAGACCCGCTGACGACACGGAGAGAAGAGAAAGACAGTGGCCAAGCGCATCGAGGTCAAGGGTCTCGACATCTACTACGGCAACTTCCTGGCCGTGCAGGGCGTCTCGATGACGATCCAGCCCCAGTCGGTGACCGCCCTGATCGGTCCCTCCGGCTGCGGCAAGTCGACGTTCCTGCGCACCCTCAACCGCATGCACGAGCTGGTGCCAGGCGCGCGCGTCGAGGGCAAGGTCGTGATGGACGACCAGGACCTGTACGGGGCCGACGTCGACCCGGTGAACGTCCGGCGGCAGATCGGCATGGTGTTCCAGCGGCCCAACCCGTTCCCGACCATGTCGATCTACGACAACGTCGTGGCGGGCGTGAAGCTGAACAGCAAGCGCATGAAGAAGGCCGACATGGACGCGCTGGTGGAGCGTTCGCTGCGGGCGGCCAACCTGTGGGACGAGGTCAAGGACCGGCTCTCGAAGCCCGGTTCCGGCCTCTCCGGCGGTCAGCAGCAGCGGCTCTGCATAGCCAGGGCCGTGGCCGTGCGGCCCGAGGTGCTGCTGATGGACGAGCCCTGCTCGGCGCTCGACCCCATCTCCACGATGGCCATCGAGGACCTGATGATGCAGCTCAAGTCCGAGTACACCATCGTGATCGTGACGCACAACATGCAGCAGGCGGCGCGGGTCAGCGACACCACCGGGTTCTTCAACCTCAAGGCGGTCGGCGAGCCGGGCGGCCTGGTCGAGGTGGACTCGACGGAGAAGATCTTCTCCAACCCGTCGGTCCAGGCCACGGAGGACTACATCTCCGGCCGGTTCGGCTGACCGGGCTCTTCGGATCGCGAGGGGGTGCCATGCGCGGGAGACCTTTCGCATTCGCCGGGGCCAGGGCCGTCGCGCTCACGGCGACGGCCGCCCTGGTCCTCGCCGGCTGCGTGGCCGGCGGGGACGACCGGCCCACCGTGACCAGGGGCTCGCTCTCGGGCGAGCTCACGGGCGCGGGGGCGACGTTCCCCGATCCGCTGTTCCAGGAGTGGATCTCCTCCTACACCGGCGGCGTCGAGACCGGCGTCGACATCGACTACCAGGCGGTCGGCTCGGGCGGCGGGATCGAGCAGTTCCTGGCCGACGCGGTCGACTTCGGCTCGTCCGAGCGGTACCTCCAGCAGGGCGAGCTGAGCGTGGCGCGCGAGGTGCGCGGCTGCGAGGCGGTGCAGTTCCCGGTGCTGTTCGGCGCCGTGGTGCTGGCGCTGCACGACGACGCGCTCGACGGTCTGGTGCTCGACCCCGACGTGCTGGCCGGCATCTACGACCGGCGGATCACCCGATATGACGACCCGGCGATCGCGGCCCTGAACCCGGACCTGGAGCTGCCGGACACCGAGATCCTGCCCGTGCACCGCTCCGACGGCTCGGGCACCACCTACGTGTTCACCCGCTTCCTGACCACCGAGGTGCCGTTCTGGGCCCAGGGGTACGCCGAGGGCACGGACATCGACTGGCACGACGACACGCTGGGCGGCGAGGGCAACGAGGGCGTGACCAGGGCCGTCCAGGAGAACGCGGGCGGCATCGGCTACGTCAACCAGTCCTACGCGATCGCCAACGACCTGGCGACGGCGCGGGTGGTGAACGAGGACGGGACGCCGGTGGAGCCGACGCTGGAGGCCACCACGGCGGCCTCCGAGGAGGCCACGATCCCTGACGACTTCCAGTTCAACATCGACGACATCGGCGGCGAGGGCTACCCGATCACGGGCGCCAACTGGATCTTCGCCTACGAGTGCGGCTACGAGGACGAGACCGCGGCGCTCGTGCGGGACTTCTGGACCTGGGCGCTCACCGACGTGGAGGCCGACCGGCTGGCGGCCGAGCTGGGGTACGCGCCGATGGGCCGGGAGCTCAAGCGCCGGGTCATCGAGGAGATCGGGCGGATCAACAGCCGGGACTAAGCAGGTCAGGCAAGGTTCGTTTCGGCTCGACGGCGCCCCCAAAGGGGGCGCGGGGAAGTGTCATCTGCCGCTCCGCGGCGTGGGCGCGATCAGCCCCAACGGCGCCGCAGAGGGAAACGGCCCCGTCGCGGCCCCGCGGCGGAGCCGCACATCGGTACTTCCAGCGGAGCGCCGAGTCACATCTCGCGGGCCACGTGGTAGATCAGCTGCCGTGACTCGTCGGGCGGCAGTGAGACCTTGAGGGCCCGTTCGAAGAACATCCGGTAGCGGGAGAGTGGGGCGTCCGTGTCGAGGTAGAAGCCCCCGATGGGGGTGTCGATCTGCACGGTGTCCAGCTCGGGCACCAGGCCGTGGGCGTAGGAGACGGCCGTGGTCGCCTCGAAGAAGTCCTCGTTGGTGAACGGGATGATCCGCACCTTGATGTGCGGCCGCTCCGTGTCCCGCAGCAGCTGGTCGAGCTGGGCCCTGGCGACCGTCCGGCCGCCGTACCGCATCCGGAGCACGGCCTCGTGCAGGAACACGTGGAAGGGCATGGGGTTGTCCCGATCCAGGACAACCTTTCGCCGCATCCGGTGCTCGAGCCGGGCCTCCAGCTCCTCGCGTGGCAGTTCGATGAGCCCGCCGCCGAAGAGGGCCCGGGCGTAGTCCTCGGTCTGCATCAGCCCGGGGATGGTCACCGTGCAGCAGAGGAGCATGCTGGCCGTGTGGTGTTCCAGCTCCGAGATGTCCAGCCAACTAGGAGCAAGGATGCCACGGTACTCGTCCCACCAGAACTGCCCGCGGTGCTCGCGGGCGATCGCGCAGAGCGCGTCGAGCAGGGCCTGATCTGTGCATTCGTAGAAGGTGGCGAGCTTGCGGATGCGTTCCTCGCTGACGCCGATCCGGCCGGACTCTATGTGACTGATCTTCCCCTGGTCCGTCCCCAGCATCCCGGCGGCCTCCCGCGCGGTACGACCGGCACGCTCCCGCAGTTTGCGCAACTCCGTGCCCAGACGCCCCTGTCGGTAGGTGGGGTTCTCCCTCGGCGGCATCGGTACCTCTGTCCTTCTGTCGACTGAGCACCGAGTCTGCCGTCCGATAACCCCCCGAGTCCACTCGCCTACAGATCTTGGCATATGCAGCTTTGCTCCGGCGCAACCATGCTCCTGTTCGGAGAACGATGTCCTGTGCGGTGTTGTGCGGAGTTCACGTCTCGTTCCGTCCCGTCCGGTGCTCACCGGCGGCCGTCCGGGTAGCGTTGGGTGGATGACAAGGCCGCCGGCCCCCCGCACCCTCGCCGACGAACTGCGCGCCCGTACCGACGCGCAGCTGGCCGGGCTGCTGCGGGCCAGGGCCGACCTGCTCTCGCCGCTGCCCGGCGACCTCTCCCAGCTCGCCACCCGCGCCGGCACCCGGGCCTCCGTGCTGCGCGCCCTCGAACGGCTCGACACCTTCACCCTGCGCGCCGCCGAGGCCCTGGCCGTCGCGCCCCAGCCCTGCTCCGCGGCGGCGCTGGCCGCGCTGCTGCCAGGCGGCGAGCACCGGCTCCCGCTCGCCCTCGCCGCCCTGCGCGACCGGGCCCTGCTCTGGGGCCGCGACGACGCGCTGCGGCTGGTGCGCACCGCCCAGGAGCTGCTGGCCCCCAACCCGGCGCGGCCCAGCCCCACGGGCCTCGGCCCCACCCTGGCCGAGACCGCCGCCGGGATCTCGCCGAGCCGCATCCAGGAGCTGCTGACCGGCGCCGGGCTGCCGGCCACCCACGACCCGGTCTCCGCGCTGACCGCGCTCGCCACCCTGTTCGCCGACCGCGCCCGGCTGACCGCGCTGCTCGACCAGGCCCCGGAGGCCGCCCGCGCGGTGCTCGACCGGCTCACCTGGGGTCCCCCGTACGGCGAGGTCTCGGCCCGCCCCAGCCCCCCGGTGCGCTGGCTGCTCGACCGCGCCCTGCTGATGCCGACCGCGCCCGGCACCGTCGTGCTGCCCCGCGAGGTGGCCCTGGCGCTACGTGGCGGCCGCGCCCACCGGGAGCTGACCGCCGAGCCGCCGGAGCCAGGGCCGGTCACCGAACACGCCCCGACCGCCGTGGACGCGGCCGCCGCCGGCGCCGCGCAGACCGCGCTCGCCGTCGTCGAACAGCTCGCCACCGGCTGGTCGACCGAGGGCCCTGCCGTGCTGCGGGCCGGCGGGCTCGGCGCCCGCGAACTCAAGCGCGCCGCCGTGCTGCTCGACACGCCCGAGCCCGAGGCCGCCTTCTGGATCGAACTCGCGTACGCCGCCGGGCTGCTCGCGCCCGACGGCGAGGCCGACGAACACTGCGTCCCCACCCCGCGCTACGACGAGTGGCTGGCCCTGCCGGCCGCCGAGCGGTGGGCCGCGCTCGTCACCGCCTGGCTCGCCACCACCCGGGTGCCGGGGCTGGTCGGCACCAGGGACGGCAAGGGCCGGCTGCTCGCCGCGCTCGGCCCAGGGCTCGACCGCGGCCCCACCGCCGCGCTCCGCCACCAGGTGCTGGCGCTGCTCGCCGACCTCCCGGCCGGCCACGCGCCGGCCCCCGAGGGCGTCCAGCGGCGGATCGGCTGGGAGCTGCCGCGGCGGATGCCGGAGCCGACCAGGACCACGCTGTGCGCCGCGGTGCTCGCCGAGGCCGACCGGCTAGGCGTCACCGGGCGCGGCGCGCTGGCCGCGTTCGCCCGCCCGCTGCTCCGCCTCCCCCGCCCTGACGTGGCGGCGGCCGCCACCGCGCTGGCCCCCCAACTCCCCGAGCCCATCGACCACTTCCTCCTCCAGGCGGACCTGACGGCGATCGCGCCAGGGCCGCTGCGCCCCGACGTCAGGCGGCTCATGGACGCGGCCGCCGACATCGAGTCCACGGGCGGCGCCACCGTCTACCGCTTCACCCCCGAGTCGCTGCGGCGCGCCCTCGACGCGGGCTGGACGCCCGACGAGCTGCACACCTTCCTCGCCGAGCACTCCCGCACCCCGGTGCCGCAGCCGCTCGACTACCTCGTCGACGACGTGGCCCGCAGGCACGGCCGGCTCCGGGTCGGCGCGGCCAGCAGCTATCTGCGCTGCGAGGACGAGGCGCTGCTCACCCAGCTGGTCGCCGACCGCCGCGCCGCCCCGCTGCGGCTGCGCCGGCTCGCCCCGACCGTCCTGGTCTCCGACATCTCCCCCGACACGCTGCTCACCAGGCTCCGCGACCTCGGCTTCGCGCCGGGCGCCGAGTCGGTGGAGGGCGCACTCGTGACGCTGCGCGCCGAGGCGCGCCGCACCCCGCCCCGCACGCCCCCCGAGGCGGCGCCCGACAGCCCGCCGCCCGCGGACAACGCCCTGCTCGCCGCCGCCGACCGCGCCATCCGCGCCGGCGACCACGCCACCGGCGCGACGGCGACGCCCGCCTCCCGGGTCCCGGAACCGGCAGGGCCGCCGCCGCGCACGGCGGCGGTGGAGACCCTGACCACCCTCCAGTCCGCGGCCCGGGCCGGTGCCCAGGTCAGCATCGGCTACGTCGCCTCGGACGGCGTCGCCGCCCACCACGTCCTCTCCCCGGTCCGGGTCGAGGCCGGCTTCGTCACCGCCTTCGACCACACGGCGGACGAGATCCGCACCTACCCGCTGCACCGGATCACCGGCGCGGTGACGCTGCGCCCCGCCTGAGCGGGGCGCACCCGGCTTCGGGGCGGTGGCTTTCGTCCGGCGGTACCGTTGGTGGCAGTCGGTGGAGTGCTCGTCACATGGTGCTCGGGCGCAAGCGGCCCGCCCTTCGACGTTCACGGGTGGACCACGGGGGAGAAGCGGCGCATGGCAGGGGGATCACGCGGGTTCAGGCGGTGGCTCGGCCGCGTCTTCTGGCGTGCGGATCCGCCGCGAGCCGACCGCGGCCACATCAACATCGTCACCGGCGGGCACGCGGAGAACCTCGTCCAGGCACACAGCATCGGTGTGCTCAACGTAGGTGCTCCGCCGGTCGACGGAGCGACTCCGCTCGAACGGTCCGTGCGCGCGCTCGCGCTGGCGGTACGTCATCAGTGGCACGCGGAGACCCGTACGCTCGGCCTGTACCAACCAGCGCCGATGCCGGTCCCGCTGATCGTCACGTCGGGACCGCTGAAGGGCCGGACCGCCACCACCGCCACGGCCGCCGGGCTCCTCGAGGGGGCGCCGAGTCGTCGCCTCGTCATCACCGGCCCCAGCGGGTGCGGCAAGACGACCTGCGCCATGCTGCTCGTCGAAGCGCTCCTGGCGGACTGGGGCCCGGGGGCTCCCGTCCCCGTCCTGCTCCCGCTCTCCTCCTGGGACCCGGAGAGCGAGAGCCTGCGTCACTGGGTCGCCAGGAAGATCGCCGAGGACTACCCCGGTGTCCTCACCGAGCAGGTGTCCGCACGCGAACTGGCCGAAGGCAGCCATCTGTTACCGGTGTTCGACGGGCTCGACGAGGTCGCGGGGAAGAAGCGGTCGCTCGCCCTGCGGAAGATCGGCACCGCGTACGACAGTCGGGACCCGCTGGTGCTCACCTGCCGCGGCGCGGAGTTCGACGCGGCGCTGGCCGCCGGCGGGGGGCTGACGGCCGCCTCGGTCGTCTCGATGCTCAACGTACCGCTCGCGGACGTCACGGACTACCTGTCCCCCCTGGACGGCGACACCCCCTGGCGCCGAGTGCTACCCGAACTCGCCAGGCGGCCCGGGATGGCGCGCGCGGCCGGCAGCCCACTCCTGGTGGGTCTGTTACGCGGCCACTACGACGTCCCCGGCCGGCATCCTGGGGAGTTGCTGAACACGTCCGCGTTCCCCGACGCGACAGCCGTCGAACGCCGGGTGCTCGACGACGTCATCCCGACCGCCTTCGCCCGCCGTCCGGTCGGCGACCGTGGATCGGGGCGGCAGCGCCGCTGGCCCGAGCCCCTGGCGCAGCGCTGGCTCCGCTACCTGGCCGCACGGGCGCACGGTGACGGGCTGGCGTGGTGGCGGTTGGCGGAACCAACACTTCATCGGGTGGTGGTGTTGGGGGCCGTGGCTGGTGGGCTGTGGTTCACGGCGGCGTTCGCGATGGCACGGTTGGCCCTGCGGGACGCCCAGGTGGCGCCCGACTTCGGCCAAGCACTGGGCCTGTTGGTGCTGCTCGCGGTACTGGCCTGCGGCGTGGCCATCGGCTTCTGTGTGACGCTCACGAGCACGACCACGGCCACGTCGCGGATATGGCGAAGGATCGAAGCCGTTCCCGGAACGGCCAGGCGTGCGCGTCGGCTGGGCACCCTGCTCGGCGTCTACCTGGTCCTCGGGCTGTCATGCGGCGTCGCGGCGACCGTGGTCCCCTGGGCCGTCGTGGGCGCCCTCAACGCGATGTCGATGAGCGAGGAGGAATGCGCCGCCCAAGCGGAGAAACGCGGCACCGACACCTGCGTCCCAGCCATCGGCGTCGTCCTTCCGGGCCCGGGAAACGGGGCCATGCCCGGGCCGGTCCTGGAGTACCGGCCCGAGAACGTCTCCGCGGGCGAAGTCGACTGGCAGGCGTTCGTACGGCACGGCCCGGCTCTGGTCACCGCGGGGCTGGCCGTCGCGTCCGTGACCTTCCTCTACGGGCTCGCCTCACCACCCGCCCGTGACGCCTCCCCCACCCCGCGATCCTCCCTGGCTGCGGCTCGCAGGCGGGCGCTGGGCGCCGCGCTCCTGCAGACCGTGGGTCTCGTCACCGTGGGCACGTTCCCGGCCCTGCTCTTCCGCCTCCCGCCCGGCGTCGTCGGTTGCGGCGCCCTGCTGGCCCTCACCCTGGTGCTCTGGCAGCTGTCACGATCGGCCTGGGTCCAGTACCGGGTCGCCCACGCGGTGCTCGCGCTGGAAGGGCACGTGCCCTGGCGGCTGATGGCCTTCTGTGACGACGCGCATCGCCGCAACGTGCTGCGCCAGGCCGGCTCGGCCTACGAGTTCCGGCACGAGACGCTCAGGACGCATCTGGCGGCCGATCCGTGAGCTCCGCCGAACGAGGGGGGCCGCCGATGGAGAGCCCCGAGATGTCCCTGGCCTGGATCACCGGGCCGTGCTGGGTGCCCCCGGTGATCACATTGGTCACCTCGCCCCCGCCGGTGCCCACCGCTCCGGCCTGCCGCCACCACTCCGCGAGTTCGGCGCGGAATCCCTCGTCGAGTGCTGCCCGCACCGCGAGGGCGGCGCTCAGCGCCGAGGCCCGGTCCGGATCGGACGGCTCCTGCCGCAGCCGGGCGAGCTCAGCCTCTCCCGAACTCACCGACGGCTCATCCGCGGCTCCGTCCGTGCCGTCCGTGCCGCTCGCGCGAGCCGTGCCGCGCCGAAAGGGCCGGCGAACCAGGGCACCGAGCGACGCCCAGGCCTGACGGCCGGCCTCACCACCGATGCCGCCGGCCAACGCGGCCAGTGCCGCCGCCGAGATCGGGTCCATCTCCACTCCCCCCGTGTCCGCTTCTTCCCGATCTACGGACCGGAAGCCCGATTGGTTCCCGCCGGGAAGCCAGCCAGGGGCCGGGCGTGGGTCCGTGGCGGACCGGGCCCGGCCCCTGGCCGGTTGGGGGGTGGCGGGTGGGCGGGGAGGCGCCCCTCGCCGTGGCGGATCGTCAGTCGTTGGCGTTCAGCACCGGCAGGTAGCCGTTCGCGTGACCGGTGCTGGTCGGGTGGTAGGACTCCCAGACCGGCAGCCGAACGTCGTTCAGGTAGTCGTCGCCGGAGCAGAGCTCGTGGGTGTTGAAGGTCGGGCGGACGTCGCCGAAGCGGAAGCCGGCGGCGGAGGCCCGGCCGGAGATCACCGAGTTGAGGACGTCGGCGACGTCGTTGATGGCCTCGCGCTTGGTGTTGCTCAGGCCGAGGCAGTACCAGGGGGACGGCTCGATGTACATCCGCGGGTAACCGAGCACGACCACCCGGGCGTTGGGCGCCCGCGACCGCACCGCGTTGTAGACGGCGTCGAGCCGGCCGGGCAGCGTGGCGTTGATGTAGGACCGCGCGGTGTTCAGGCGGTTGACGCAGGTGCTGTCGGAACCGGTGACGCAGGTGGTCATCGCGTCGGCGAAGCCCGCGTCGTTGCCGCCGATGGTGATGCTGACGAGGGTGGTGGAGGAGTTGAGCGCGCCCAGCTGGCCGTTGATCACGTCCGTGGTCACCGCGCCCGAGCAGGCGGCGAAGGTGAAGGAGGACGGAGCGTTGGCGGCGGCCCAGCGGGCCGGGTACGCGTTGTTGCTGCGGTGACAGTCGCCGCTCGACGAGATGTAGCTGCCGGCACCGTTGCCGGAGGAGTACGAGTCGCCGAGGGCCACGTAGGAGGGGGCCGCCGCGTGGGCCGGGCCCGCCAACAGGGCGAGGACGAAGGCGGATACGAGAACGAAGACGGCTGACAGGGACCTGGTGAGTCTCACGGAACCTCCAACGGCATGGACTCTGCGGCCACTTGTAGCAAGCTACGCGCGTTGACGGAAGTGTTCATGCCAACGTTTTGGTTGAAGATCCACGGAACATCTCCCGACCCCCGGCACCGCCGTAACCTGTATAGTCGCCCTACATCAGTTACGGCCCGGTGTGATCGGAGGCGACGGGTGGAGTTCCCCCTGCACGACTACGCGGCCGGGGCGCGGGTGGCCACCGCCCTGGTCGTCACCTCGCCCACCGTGCATGGCGAATCGCTCGCCACCCCACCGGAGTTGGCCCGCTTCCTGGCGGAGCAGCGGCTACGTCTCGACGCCCCGGCGCCGGGCGCCGAGGAGGTGCGGCAGGTGAGCCTGCTCCGTCGCGAGGTGCGGGGCGTCATCGAGACCGAGACCGCGGAACAGGCCGTCGCCGGCGGCCGCGTCCTGCTCCGCCGCGCCGCGCTCGCCCCGGTGCTGCGGCAGGACGGGGCGGACGGCGCGTGGCGGTGGTTCGTGCCGACGGCGCAGGGCGCCTCGCTGGCCGACGAGTTGGCGGCGTTCCTGGCCTACGGGCTACTCGGCATCGTCCGCGCGCTCGGCCACGAGCGCTTCCGCGCCTGCGCCGCGCCAGGCTGCCGCGGCGTGTTCGTGGACACCAGCCGGGCCGGCCGACGGCAGTACTGCGTACCGGAGTTGTGCGGGAACCGGGTCAAGGTCGCCAACTTCCGCTCACGACGGCGAACTCAGGAGGTCATGCCATGAACACCCGGGCGTTGGAAGGCGCGTTGCTCCTGCCCGACGGCGCGCCGGTGCGGGCGCGCGGCCTGCGGAACGCCTGGCCGGCGGGGCCCGAACCCGACTTCGGCCTCTATCTCGGCTCGCCGCGACTGCGGCGGGCGCACGACGCGCGGCTCGGCTGGCCCCACGAGTGGCTGGACTGGCCGGACTTCCGGCTCCCCCGCGACCACGACCTGGCCGTCCGCCGGATCCGCGCGCTGCACGCCCGCGCGCACGCCGGCGAGGCCGTCGAGGTCGCCTGCGGTGGCGGCGTCGGCCGCACCGGAACCGTCATCGCCTGCCTCGCCACCCTCGCCGGCCTCCCCCCGGCCGAGGCCCTGACCTGGACCCGCGCCCACCACCACCCCCGCGCCGTCGAGACTCCCTGGCAACGCCGCTGGATCACCCGCTTCGCCGCGGCGGACACGGACACGGACGCGAAGCGTGGGCGTGACTAACGTATCTGCGTATCGTTGGTCATGCCGGCTGCGCGCATCAGGCGCTCGGGGAGGAGCGGCACAGTGACCCTCGTCATGATCGACAGGACTCAGATGCCCAGTACCGATGGCCTGAGCTTGGACAAGCTGTTCGAGCATCTGGAGCGGACGACCCCCGAAGGCTTCAGGGCCGAGATCGTCGGAGGGGGCATCTTCATGTCGCCACAGCGGGACACTCACTGGGAGATCATCCGGAGGTTCGTCCGAGCGTTGGAAAGGCATTTCGGCGAGGAGGTCAAGGTGAAATCCGACGTCCGCGTCGACTTCCCCGGCGACAGGAACGCCTTCTGTCCGGACGTCGCGAAGCTCTCCGACGACGCGGAGAAGGACGGACATGGGCGCTGGCGCTACAAGGACATCGAGTTCATCGCCGAGGTCATCTCCAAGGACACCGCACAGAACGACTACGGCAGGAAGCGGGAGGCGTACGCAGCGGCCGGCATCCCCGTCCACGTGATCGTCGACCCCTACGCCAAGAAGTGCCTCGTGTCCACCGAGCCCGAAGGGGACAGGTATCGCACGGAGGTCACGGTGAAGTTCGGCGATCCCATCGACCTCACCGGCACGGTCGTCGACATGGTCATCCCGACCGACCGCTTCCCGCACGACTGAGCCGGGCGAGCACGAAGGCACCCGCCCGGCCAGGGGCCGGAGGCGTCAGACGGCCAGGCCGGCCTTGAGGGCGGCGGTGATGCGGACGACGCGCTGGGACTGGTGGCGGGCGGCGTCGCGGGTGGTGTCGTTGATCGGGTTGTTGCCCTGGGCGTCGACGTGCGAGGTGCCGTACGGGTTGCCGTCGACGAACTTCACCGCGTCGGTGTAGCCGGGGGAGACGATCAGGCCGCCGAAGTGGTGGATGGAGTTGTAGAGGGCGAGCAGCGTGGTCTCCTGGCCGCCGTGCTGGGTGCCGGTGGTCACGAAGCCGCTGTAGACCTTGTCGGCCAGCCGGCCCTGCGCCCAGAGGCCGCCGAGCTGGTCGAGGAACTGCTTGAGCTGGGAGGCGACGTTGCCGAACCGGGTCGGGGAGCCGAAGACGACGGCGTCGGCCCAGTCCACGTCGTCCGGGGTGGCCTCGGCGATGTCGGCGCTGGCGGCGGCATGCGCGGCCCACGCCTCGTTGGAGGCGATGGCGGCCTCGGGGGCCAGCTCGGCCACCTTCCGCAGGCGGACCTCGGCACCCGCCTTCTCCGCGGTGTCGGCGATCTCCCTGGCGATCTCCGCGCTGAACCCGGTGGAGGAGTAGTAGATGACTGCCAGCTTGACGGGGGTGGACATATGCCTCGGCTCCCATGGAGTGGTTGACCATTCAAAGTTCTCGTTGAAGGTTAAACCACACCGGAATCCGGCCCACCACCCACCCCCACCGTCACGACGTCACGACGTCACGACGTCACGACGTCACCAGGTGACCGGCAGCTCGTGGACGCCGTAGACCGAGCCGTCGTGCTTGAACGGCAGCCGGTCGACCTCGGTGGCGAGCCGCAGCGTCGGGATGCGGCGGTAGAGCGTGCCGTAGACGACCTGGAGCTCCATCCTGGCCAGCGGCTGGCCGAGACACTGGTGCACGCCGAAGCCGAACGCGACATGGCGGCGCGGGTAGCGGGCGACGTCGAGGCGGTCGGGGTCGGGGAAGGCGTCCGGGTCCCGGTTGCCGATGTCGTTGGGCACGACGATGCCCTCGCCGGCCCTGATCACCTGGCCGGCGATCTCGATGTCGGCGAGCGCGAGGCGGCGCAGCCCATTGTGGGTGATGTTGAGGTAGCGCAGCAGCTCCTCGACGGCCGAGGCGACCAGCTCCGGGTCCTCGGTGTCGCGGACCGCGGCGAGCTGCTCGGGGTGCTGGAGGAGGAGCACGGTGCCGAGCGCGATCATGTTGGCGGTCGTCTCGTGGCCGGCGATCAGCAGCAGCACCCCCATCTCGGCCGCCTCCTCGACCGTGAGCTCGCCCACCTCGGTGCGGCCGACCAGGCCGGACAGCAGGTCGTCGCCCGGTTCGACCCGCTTTCTGGCCACCAGCTCGCGCAGGTAGTGGGTGAGCCGGCCGAGGGCGGCGGTGCGGTCGTCGGGGGTGGCGGCCCGGCTGATCAGGATCCGGCTGCTCTCCTGGAAGAAGGGGTGGTCCGCGTAGGGCACGCCGAGCAGCTCGCAGATCACCAGCGAAGGCACCGGCAGCGCGAACGCCGGGACGAGGTCGACGGGCCGCGGGCCGGCCAGCAGCTCGTCGATCAGCCCGTCCACGATGTGCCGCACGGCGGGCCGCAGCGCCTCGACGCGGCGGACGGTGAAGGCGGCGGTGATCATCCGGCGAAGCCTGGCGTGCTCCGGGTCGTCCTTGGTGATGAAGCTGAGGCCGCTGCCACTGGAGGGGACGGTCTTCGGGTAGCCGGCCCTCGTCACGTCGGAGCTGACCCGGGGGTCGGCGAGCAGGGCCCGCTGCTCGGCGTGCCGGGTCACCAGCCAGGGGGTGCTGCCGTCCCACAGCCGGACCCGGGTGAGCGGCGCCACCGCCCGGCGGTCCCGCAGCCCGGGCGGCGGGTCGAAGGGGCAGCCGGCCGCCCTGTCCATGGGGAACGCCGGGATCTCGGCCCGCCCGCCCGGCGACGCGGCGGCCGCCTCCCTGGACGACGCGGCGGCCGGCGGTTCGAGCGCGCTGGTCATGGGTTCGCCTCCTCCTGGTGCCCCTGCTCGGGGGGCGTCTCCTCGACGGTGATGGCCCCGGCCGGGCAGACGACGACGGCCTCGCGGACCGCCGCGCCGTGGGCCGGCGCCGGGCGTGGCTCCAGCAGGGCCACGATCCCGTCCTCCTCGCGCTGGTCGAACACCTCGGGCGCCAGGAGCACGCACTGGCCCGAGCCGCAGCATCGATCCGTGTCGACGGTGACACGCACGGTCGTCGCCTCCTCTCCCCGGGCCCGACGCGGTCGGCGGCCCGTCCGTCCAGGGAACCGAGCACCCGCCTTTACGTCAAGCGATTGACTTAAGTCGACCTATACCCATCACCCCCGGGGCTGATTACCGTCCGTTTGACCGCCCACACGAGGGGCAACGAACGGGGCCCGGTCGGCGTGCCCGCTCCTCACGGAGCGCGCCGGCGTCTTCGACGCCGGGTAGCCGCGAGCGGGGCCGGATGTGACCTCGGCGATGAGACGGCCGTCACGTCCGACGGCGGATCGTAGGACGGCGGCGGGCCGGGGGCGCTCGCACCGGCCCCGGCCCGCCGGTCGACCGCGGTTCTCGCGGGTCGGCATCGTAGGTCACACCTTTGCCTCCCGGCCCCCGGGTTCCTAACACTGGGCCACGTCGCCGCGCATCGGCTCGGCGGACGAATCCCGAACCCCCGCTCGAGAGGTGGATCCATGCCCGCCATCAAGACGACCGTCGCGACCGCGCTGCGCCGCCCCCCGGCGCGAGTGGCCTGCCTCGCGGCCGCCTCGGCGGCCGTGGCTGTCTCCCTGACCCTGCCGGCCAACGCCGCGGACACCGGGTCTGAGGCGACGGCCTCGACCCAGCAGGTGTCGCAGCAGGCGAACGAGGCCCAGACGGCCACCACGAGCGACACGCCGAGCGCCGACACCGGCAGCAAGCCCGTCGACGACCCGGGTCGTGGCGCCCAGTACGACGACAACGGCCGACTGATCCCGATCGACCGCGCGGAGCAGCCCAAGGCGAAGCCCGCGAGCGACCAGCAGATCGACGAGTGGATCAACGACGCTCTGCAGGTCATGCACGAGAACGACATCCCGGGTACCTACGACGGCATCTACAAGAACCTGATGCGTGAGTCCTCGGGTGACCCGTACACGATCAACATGTGGGACACCAACGCCCAGGAGAACATCCCGTCCAAGGGCCTGCTGCAGGTCATCGACCCGACCTTCGACCAGTACCACGTGGACGGCACCAAGAAGGACGTGTACGACCCCGTCGCCAACATCGTCGCGGCCTGCAACTACGCCGCCGACCGGTACGGCTCGATGGACAACGTGAACCACGCGTACTGATCCGGGCCACGCCAGAACGCCCCACCGACGCCCCGCCGGCCTCCCGCCGGCGGGGCGTCGTCGTGCGCGCACAGCGCCGTCGTGGGGCCGTCGTGGGGCCGTCGTGGGGCCGTCGTGGCGCCTCAGACCCGGTCCAGGCCCGCACGGGCGCGGAGGGCGGCGACGGTGGCCGCCGGGTCCTCGGCGTAGAGCCGGAAGGCGCCGGCGCTGGCCACCCGGCCCAGGGGCCTGGTGAACGCGACCGGCCCGGTCAGCTCCACGGTGACCGTGGTCTGGCTGCCCACCGCGAGTTCCGCGACGCCGTCCGCGTCGACGGCGCCGGGCCGGGATCCGGGGAAGCGGCGGTCGACCCGGGCCGCGGCGACGCGCCCGGCCGGGATCCGCACGTCGAGCAGCGCGCCGTAACGCAGCCGGAGCGAGCCGTCGGCGCCGACGACGTGCGGGCGGACCACGCAGGAGGCGTGCAGCGCGAGCACGAAGTACACCCCCCAGACGCCGACGACCAGGGTGATCAGGTGCACCACGGGCCACGGGATGAGCAGTGCGAGCACCACCGTCTCCAGCACGGAGGCGAAGAGGAAGCAGAACATGACGGCCGCCTGCCCCGAGGCGTAGGGCACCGGCACGTCGCCCTCCCGCACGCCGTGCGGGCCGCGGCGGGCGATCCAGCGCAGGAAGCAGGCCGAGAGGTGGATCTCGTGCGCGGTGAGCCGCCGCACCGCGGCCGGCACGGTGTCGGCGACGGCGGCGCCGAGGGCCGCGCGTCGGCCGAGGCCGGCGCGCCGGTGGCGGCGGTGGTCACGGGCCAGCAGCGTGCCGGTGGCCACCAGCACGGCGAGCACGACCAGCTCCGCGGCGAGCCGCGCCGGGGGTGGGATCCGCACCCCGGACAGCACGCAGACCACCAGCACCAGCTCGCCGGGCAGCAGCGCGGCGAGCGACCAGCGCACCACCCTGCGTAGCGCCCGTGGCCCGGTCACCTGTCCTGCTCCCGCAGCAGCTCAACGGCCCGGCGGACCGCCGCCGCCTGGGCGGGCGCGAACTCGGCGAAGAACGCCTCGGCGAAGCCGCCGTCGCCCAGGTTCTCGGGCGACAGGTCGTGCGGCGTGAGCACCTCGCGCACGCCCTCCGGGATGCCGTCGGCGATGGCCCGCGCGGTCCGCTCGACGCGGGGGTCGTCCTCGGCCACGTCCGCCAGCTCGTCGAACCCGGCGTAGACGTCGTAGGCCCTGGCGATGGCCTCGGGGCCGGTGCTCAGCGCGGACATCAGCCCGTCGAGCCAGCCGCGCTCCCCGCTCGGCGGGGAGCCGGTCTCCAGCAGGGCGAGCAGCTCCCGCTCGCGCGCCGCCCACGTCGGCTCGGGGCCGCCGCGCTCGGCCGAGGCGCGGGCCATGTCGTCGAAGAGGGCGGCGAGCTCCGGGGAGACCGGCGCCTCGGCGACGCTGCCGCCCCGCTCCGCCCGCCGCAGCAGCTGCGCGAGGCGGGCGCGGCGGCGCCGGATGTCGGCCTCCTGGCGGGCGAGGTCGGCGTCGAGCTCGGCGAGGACCTCGACCAGGTCCTTGCCGGCGTCCTCGGCGAGCACGTCGCGGACCTCGTCGAGGCTGAGCCCGAGGTCCCGCAGCCGCCGGACCCGGGCGAGCTCGACCGCGTCGCGCAGCGTGTACTCGCGGTAGCCGTTGGGGTGGCGCGCCGGCTCTGGCAGCAGTCCGATGCGGTGGTAGTGCCGCACGGCGCGTGGGGTGACGCCGACGATGTCGGCGAGTTCTCCGATCCGCATGACTCCAGTGGAAACGTTGTCGCTACGACAAGGTCAAGCGAGCGGGTCACCTGAGCGCGGGGCGCGGGCCGGGGGCGCCGTGCTGGCGCGGACGACGAGCTCGGTGGCCAGCTCCACCCGGGTCTGGCGGGGCGGCTCGCCATGGGCCAGGGCCACCACCATGGCGGCGGCCGTGGCGGCCATCTCGCTCAGTGGCTGCCGGACGGTGGTGAGCGGCGGGACCGTCCACTGGGCCGGCGGCAGGTCGTCGAAGCCGACCACGCTCAGGTCCTCGGGGATGCGGAGCCCGGCCTCGGCGGCGGCCTGGTAGAGGCCGACGGCCTGCGCGTCGTTGCAGGCGAAGACGGCGGTGGGGCGGTCAGGCAGGCGCAGCAGCTCGCGGCCGGCCGCGAAACCGGCCGCGGGCTGGAACTCGCCGGCCCGCAGCAGCGCCGGGTCGAAGGGGACGCCGGCGTCGTCCATCGCGGCCCGGTGGCCGTCGAGCCTGGCCCGGCCGGCGAGCGATCCCGGCGGTCCGGTGATCACGGCGATACGTCGGTGGCCGAGGCCGAGCAGGTGCCGGGTGGCGGCCAGGCCGCCGCTCCAGTTGCTCGCGCCGACCGAGGGGGACGTGTGGCCGGGCTCGCCGCCCGGGTCCACCAGGACGAAGGGGATGCCGCGGCTGCGCAGCTGGGCGCCCTGCGCCTCGGTGAGCCCGGAGAACACCAGGAGGACACCGGTCGGGCGGCGGGCCAGCAGGTCCTCGACCCAGCCGAGCCCTGGCGTGTGCCGGCCCTGGAGCTCGGAGAGCACCACGGCCAGCCGGTGCTCCCGCGCCACCTGCTGGACCCCGCCCATGATCTCTATCGCGTAGGCGTCCCTGACCTGCCGGAAGACGAGCTCGAGCAGCGGCGCGGGGCCGCCGGCCCGCCGCTTCTGTCGCAGATGGCCGTGGCGGCGGATGACGCCCTCGACGAGGGCCCTGGTGCGGGGCGCGACGTCCGCCTGCCCGTTGATCACCTTGGAGACGGTCGACACCGAGACCCCGGCCCGCTCCGCGATCTGGGCGGCCGTGAGCGGGCCCTTGCCCGTATCTGTTGGGGACACGCCGGGATCGTACCCATCGGGTCGTCGAATATTTCGACAGCCCAAATCCCCGTGATTTCAGCCCCCTTGACGGCTTCCGGGGGCGGTTCTACGGTGCCCGCGACCTCGCTACCGGTTCGAGCTCCGAAAATTTCGAAGCTCACAAGTGCTCCCCCACACGTCTGGAGACGAGATCCCATGATCGAGACACGCGCACGGCAGCGGTGGCTGTTACTCGTGGCCCTGGTGGTCGCGCTGTGCGGCTCGCTGCTCGGCGCACCCGCCGGGACGGCCGGCGCCACGGCGCCGGCCGCCGGGCCCGGCGTCGCCGCCTGGCCGAACACGCCGGACGGCTTCGCCTCGACGGCCGGCGGCACCACAGGCGGCGCGGCAGGACCCACGGTCACCGTGACCAACTTCGCCGACCTCAACCGCTACGCCACCGCCAGCACCCCGTACGTCATCCGGGTGGCCGCCCCGATCACCGTCACCCCGTTCGGCCACGAGATCCGGGTCGCCTCGAACAAGACCATCGTCGGCGTCGGCACCTCGGGCCACATCGTCAACGGCGGCTTCTTCCTGAACGGCGTCTCGAACGTCATCATCCGGAACCTCACCATCCGGGACACCCGGATGCCCGACGACGACCCGGGTGACGACGCGTACGACTACGACGGCATCCAGATGGACACCGCCAACCACGTCTGGATCGACCACAACCGGATCGAGCGGATGAACGACGGCCTGATCGACAGCCGCAAGGACACCACCAACCTCACGGTGTCCTGGAACATCCTCAGCGAGGGCAACAAGTCCTTCGGCATCGGCTGGACCGAGAACGTCACCGCCCGGATCACCATCCACCACAACTGGATCCGGAACACCAACTCGCGCAACCCCAGCACCGACAACGTGGCCTACGCGCACCTCTACAACAACTACATGCAGAACATCACGGGCTACGGCAACTACTCCCGCGGCCAGACCAGGATGGTCCTGGAGAACGGGTACTTCCAGAACGTGAAGGACCCCTACTACCGGGACTCGACCGCCACGCTGACCCAGACCGGCAGCATCCTGACGGGCACCAGCGGCCGGCAGGAGTCCGGGGGCACCACCTTCAACCCGCGCGACTTCTACCCCTACACGCTGGACCCGGCCGGCCAGGTGCCGTCCATCGTGGGCGGGGGCGCCGGGCCGCGGGCCGACATCGGCCTCTGACGCCACCGCCTGGCCGCCCCCGCCGACCTGGGATTCCTACCTCAGAGGCAAGAACTTTTGCCTAGCGGGCAACTCTCTGGCTCAATCGGAGACATGCACCCTGGTCCCCCGGGGGCGGCCGGTGAGCCGCCCGCCGTCGCCGCCCGGCTGCGCGAGCTGCGCCGCCGCGCCGGCCTGACCCTGGAGACGGCGGCCGGGTGGGCCGAGCTCTCCCCCGCGCACCTCTCCCGCCTGGAGACCGGGCGGCGCCAGCCCTCGCTGCCGGTGCTGCTCGGTCTGGCCAGGATCTACGGTACGACGGTCTCCGGGCTGCTCGGCGAGGCCGCCCCGGCCCCCGACCCGATCATCAGGGCGGGCGCCGCGCCAGCCCGCGGGTCGGGCGGCTGGACGTACCAGGAGGCGGGCATCCCCGGCCGGGCCATGCAGGCGCTCCGGGTGCGGGTGCCGCACGGCGAGGCCGAGGACGACCTGGTCCGCGTCCATCCGGGCGAGGAGTGGCTCCACGTCCTGAAGGGACGGCTGCGGCTGCGCCTCGGCGAGGCGGAACACCTGCTCGCCGAGGGGGACAGCGCGCACTTCGACTCGCTCACCCCGCACCGGATCGGCGCCGTCAACCCGTCCGGAGTCGAGCTGCTGTTCGTCCACACCCTGCTGCGCAGCGCCGGAGCCGAGCTGTGCCTCGGCGCCGGGCCGCGCTGAGACCTGGCCGTCGAGACGTGAAGGAGAACTCCATGGCGGACGCGCGCGACGCCTCGAAGGGCAGCGGCCGGGACCGGATCCCCCGGGGGCTGTGGATCCGCCTCCTCGTCTACGGACTGGTCGGCCACGCCTTCGCGGGCTTCCTGATCTTCCTCTTCTCGCTGGGCGCCAATCGCTAGGCCGCTCCGATCGGCACGTCCAGCCGGGCCCTGCGATGGCTGAACGTCGCGAACGAGTGGTGGCCGTGGTAGGCGCCGAAGCCGCTCTCGCCGACACCGCCGAACGGCAGCTCGGGGACGCCGAGATGGGCGAAGGGCAGCCCGAAGTTCACGGCGCCCGACCGGGTCTCGTCGGCCAGCCGCCGCCGCGCCTTCTCGTCGCCGGTGAACGCGTAGAGCGCCAACGGCCGGTCACCGTCGTTGACCTGGGCGATGGCCTCGTCGACGCCGGCCACGTGGACCACGGGCAGGATCGGGCCGAAGACCTCCTCCCGCATGGCCGGGGCGTCCGGTGCCACGTTCGCCAGCACGGTGGGCGCGAGATACCGGTCGGCGCGGTCGTGCCGGCCGCCGAGGACGACGCGCCCGGAGTCGAGCAGCGCGACGAGCCGGTCGAAGTGGCGCTCGTTCACGATCCGCCCGTAGTGCTCGGAGGCCGCCGGATCCGGGCCGAAGCGCTCCTCGACCGCCCTGGCGAGCTCGGCCGTCAGCCGGCGGCCGGTGCCGGGATCGGTGAGGACGTGGTCGGGCGCCACACACGTCTGGCCGGCGTTGGCGAACTTGGCGCGCGCCAGGCGGGCCGCGACGGTGGCCAGGTCGACGTCGCGGTCGACGAACACAGGGCACTTGCCGCCCAGTTCGAGGGTGACCGGGGTGAGGTGCGCGGCGGCGGCCCGCATCACCACCCGGCCGACCGTGCCGTTGCCGGTGTAGAAGACGTGGTCGAAGGGCTCGGCGAGCAGCGCGGTGGTCTCCGCGGGGCCGCCCTCGACCACGGCCACCGCCTCCGCGCCGAGGTAGGCGGGCAGCAGCCGGGCGAACAGCGCCGAGGTGGCGGGAGCCAGCTCGCTCGGCTTGACGACCACGGTGTTCCCGGCGGCGAGCGCGCCGACCACGGGCGCGAGCAGGAGCTGGACCGGGAAGCTCCAGGGCCCGATGACCAGCACGGTGCCGAGCGGCTCGAAGCGGGTGGCGGCGGTGGCGCCGGGTGGCAGCCGGCCGAGGGTGGCGGCGGGCACCGGCTCGGGCGCGAGCCAGTCGGGCAGGTGGCAGAGCGCGTGGTCGATCTCCCGCAGGGTGAAGCCGACTTCGGCGTTGTCGACCTCGGAGCGCGGCTTGCGGAGGTCGGCGTGGAGCGCGGCGGCGAGGTCGTCGTGGCGCTCGGTGAGCAGCGCGCGGAGCGCGGTCAGGCGCTCGGTGCGCCAGGCGAGCGCCCTGGGATGCCCGGCGCGGGCGGTCTTCCGAACCCGGGCCAGCGCGGCCGCGGTTGCGGCCGCTGTCACGGCCGCGGTCGTGTCGGCGGCGCCGGGTGTTTCGGTGGTCTCGGTGGCTTCGGTGTGCGGGATCTCTCGGATGTCCATCGCGTTCCCCCCTGGTCGCTGAGCGGGCCCTGGTGACGAAGCCCGGCTGAGACCTTGCCGGCGCATCACCGACAAAAACCCCATCCCGCAATTGATCACGCGTTCGAGTGAAGCTGGCGGGCCGGCGGTCACGTTTCCCCTCCGCCATCCGTCAGGGCAGATGACAGCAGTTCGAAAGTCCCTGAGGAGGCGGCGATGGCAACACAGTCGATCACGACCGAGATCCCGATGGTCCCGCGGATGTCCGAGGATCCGGCGGAGGTCGTCCCCGAGCTGGCCGAGGTGTCGGCGGCGCTGTTCCGGGTCGTCGGCAACGGCTCGCTGCCGCGCGCCACGATCAGCCTGGTCCACCTGCGGGCGGGTCAGATCGTCGGCAGCACCTACCTGACGGTGCTGCACACGGGGTTCCTGCGCTCGGCGGGGCAGTCGGAGGAGCGGATCACGTCGGTGGCCTCCTGGTGGGACTCGCCGTACCTCACCGCCGCCGAGCGCGCCGCGCTGGCGCTGGTGGAGGCCGTGCTCCAGCCGGCGGGAGCGGGCGAGCGGGTGCCCGACGAGCTGTACGCGCTGGCGGCCGAGCACTACGAGCCCAAGGCGCTGGCCACGCTGATGTTCGCCATCGGGCAGGTGAACTTCTTCATTCCCATCGCCCTGATAGCCAGGCCGACGCCCGGCCGTCCGTTGTCCGCGCCGTGGAACTGAGGCTCCCCGGGTAGGGGTCCGGTCGGCGCCCGAACGCTGTTCACCCGGGCGTCGACCGGACGTTGGCGGGGCCCGGCGGTGCGCTCACCGGGCTTCCCTAGGGTCCGGGCTGTTTCGCGCTCACGGGCTCCGCGCCCACCCGGCCACCCACCGGACCGCTCATCGGAGAAGGAGGCACACCATGCCACGCGTCAGGACCATCCTCGTCGCCGCCCTGGCCGTCGCCGCCACCGCCGTCGCCGGCCCCGCGTTCGCCGCCCCACCGGGCGGCGGCCCCGACGTCGGCGAGCTGCCGACCCACATCAACGGCGGCGCCTGGCCCACCAGTCATGTGCAGGGCGTCACCGTCGACACCGAAGGCGGCTTCGTCTACTGGTCGTTCACGCAGATGCTGGTGAAGACCGACCTGGCGGGCAACGTGATCGGCACCGTCGAGGGGCTGACGGGCCACCTCGGCGACATCGACCTCGACCCACGCGACGGCCGGGTCTACGGCTCCCTCGAGTACAAGGCCGAAGAGGCGTTCTACATCGCGATATTCGACGTCGACGCGATCGACCGGGTCGGCATGAACGCCGAGACCGACGGCGTGATGACGGCCGTTCACCTCTCCGAGGTCGTCGAGGACTTCACCGCCGACATGGACGGCGACGGCGTCTTCGACGGCGACACCGCGGACACCGCCGACCACCGCTACGGGTGCAGCGGCATCGACGGCGTCTCCTTCGGCCCGTCGTTCGGCTCGCGCGGGGGCCAGCCGCGGCTGATGGTCGCCTACGGCGTGTACGCCAACACCGAGCGCGCCGACAACGACCACCAGGTGGTCCTCGAGTACGACGTGCGGAACTGGTCCCGCTACGAGCGGCCGCTGTCGCAGAGCGACCCGCACCGCAGCGGCCCGAACCGCCCCAACGGCAAGTACTTCGTCCGCACCGGCAACACCACCTACGGCGTGCAGAACCTCCAGTACGACCCGTACACCGGGAACTGGATGATGGCGGTCTACAACGGCACCAAGGAGGAGTTCCCCAACTACTCCTTCTTCATGGTCGACGGCGACGTCAGGCCGCGCCGCGGCGAGATATCCGGCCAGCCAGAGCCGGAGCGCGGCCAGTTGCTCAGCCTGGTGCGGGACGGCAGGTACGACCCGGCCACCGGCGTCCACGGCTGGGACTTCCACGGCAACTACGGCCTGGAGGCCCTGGGCGGCGGCTACTACTACGCGGCCGAGGGGCGGGCCGTCACGGTGGACGGCCAGCGCCGCCAGCTCGGCGAGGTCTACCTCTACCGGTGGACGGGGGCGACCCCGACGCCCTTCGAGCGGGTGGCCGAGCCGTCATAGCCCGGCCGTCGTAGCCGAACCTTCGTGGCCCGGCCGTCGTGGCCGAGCCTGTCGGGTGACGCCCCGCCGCGGCCCCCATGCGCGGCGGGGTGCCGCCCCGGCTCACCCCGCGTAGGGGCGCTCGCGCCGGGCCTCGCGGAGGGCGGTGCCCCACCAGTCGAGCTCGTCGAGCATCGTCTTGGCCGCGCCGGCCGGCTCCGTGGGCTCCCTGAGCCGCCCGGCCTCGTCGAAGAGGAGGTAGTAGCGAGGAAAGGAGACGAGATTGCGGACGGTGTGGGCGTGCAGCTCGCCGAGCACCTGCTTGAGGTGCTCGACCGCGAGCAGCCCGCCGGAGCCGCCGCTGTAGCCGACGAAGCCGACCGGCTTGGCGCGCCACTCCGTGTAGTGCCAGTCGATGGCGGCCTTCAGCGAGGCGGGGTAGCTCCGGTTGTAGTCGGGCGTCACGATGACGAACGCGTCGGCGGCGCCGAGCCGCCGGGTCAGCTCCGCCATCTCGGCGGGGCGCGCCAGGGCCGGGTCGACGGCCGGCGGCACCGGGGGCAGCTCCAGCGGGAGCGGCGTCTCGGCGAGGTCGACCACGTCCACCTCGAACGCGCCGTGCGCCGCCGCGTGCTCGGTGAACCAGCGGGCGACGACCGGTCCGAACCGGCCCTCCCTGACACTGCCGACGACGACCGCGAGCCGGAGCCGGTCGTGCCGCTCCTGCGGCACACGCTGTTCTGACATGAGGGTGTCCTGCCTTCCGATGCGGTGGTGCGGTGATGCGGTGGTACGCCCACCACGCTGCCGCCCGATCGGCGCCCCGGGGAGACCGGCCGGAGAGTGGTAGTGACGGGGCCACCCTCCGGACGCCCTGGCGCGTTACGTTGGCGGGGTGAGCGCGCACGACCACCCCCGCGACAACGAGCTCGGCGTCTTCCTGCGGACCCGCCGCGAGGCCGTCACGCCCGCCTCAGTCGGCCTGCCCACCGGGCCGCGCCGCCGCACGCCCGGCCTGCGGCGCGCCGAGCTGGCGACCCTGGCGGGGGTGAGCGTCGAGTACCTGACCCGGCTGGAACAGGGCCGGGACCGCCACCCGTCGCCGCCGGTGCTCGCCGCGCTGTCCCAGGTGCTGGGCCTCACCACGCGCGAGCGCGTCCACCTGTACCGGCTCACCAAGGCGGCCGACCCCGGCTTCTCGTGCGTCGCCGCCGGGGCGCCGCTCAACGCCCTGCGGCCGACCGTCCTGGCGCTCCTCGCCCGCCTGGAGCCCGCGCCCGCCCTCGTCCTCAACCGGGTCGGGGACGTCCTCGCGCACACCGACGGCTATCGCCCGCTGGCCGGTCCTGTCGGCCTGCTGGACGGCGATCCGCCGAACCACTACCGGTTCGTCCTCGCCGACGAGCGGGCCAGGGACGTCTACCCGGACTGGGAGCTGGTCGCCGACGACCAGGTCGCCGCGCTGAAGCAGGGCCCCTTCCGCTCGGAGGCGCACCTGGCGGCGCTCGTCGACGAGCTGACGCTGACCGCCGGCGCCGGGTTCACCGAGCGCGTCGCCCGGGTGGCCGGCCCGCCCAGGGCCAGCGTCGTGCGGCGCCTGCGCCACCCGGAGGCGGGCGAGCTGCGGCTGGCCCACGAGACGCTCGACCTCTCCGACGACGACCAGCGGCTCGTCGTCCTGCTCCCCGCCGACGACGCCACCGCCGCGGCCCTCGACGGGCTCGCCGGTCGCCACCCCGGCGCGCTGCGCGCCGTCTAGGTCCTGTCCTGCCGGCCGGCCGGTCGGCCGGTCGGCCGGTCGGTCGGTCGGTCGGCCGGTCGGCCGGTCGGCCGGTCGGCCGGTCGAGGCTGTACATTCCGCCCTCCCGCCACCCACAATCGGCCTCCGTCACACGTACCACGGGAGAGGGTTACGACCATGGAGCAGCGGGTCCTCGGCAGGAGCCGGCAGCAGGTGTCCGTGATCGGTCTCGGCACCTGGCAGCTCGGGGCCGACTGGGGCGAGGTCCGGGAGGAGGACGCGCTCGCGGTCCTGGCGGCCGCCGTCGAGGCGGGCGTGACCTTCTTCGACACCGCGGACGTCTACGGGGACGGCCGCAGCGAGGCGCTCATCGGCCGCTTCCTGCGCGAGCAGCCGGGCTCCGGGGTGCTGGTGGCGACCAAGATGGGCCGCCGGGCACCGCTCGACCCCGCCCGCTACACCCTGGACAACTTCCGCGCGTGGACCGACCGTTCCCGCCGGAACCTGGGCGTCGACCGTCTTGACCTGGTGCAGCTGCACTGCCCGCCCACGCCCGTCTACTCCTCGGACGCCGTCTTCGACGCGCTCGACACCCTGGTAGAGGAGGGCCGGATCGCGGCGTACGGGGTGAGCGTGGAGACCTGCGACGAGGCGCTCACCGCCATCGCCCGCGCCGGCACGGCCAGCGTGCAGATCATCCTCAACCCGTTCCGGCTGAAGCCGCTGGCCGAGGTGCTGCCCGCCGCCGCCGAGGCCGGCGTCGGGATCATCGCCCGGGTGCCGTTGGCCAGCGGACTGCTGTCCGGCAGGTACACGGCGGACACCGCCTTCCCCGAGAACGACCACCGCACCTACAACCGGCAGGGCGCGGCCTTCGACCAGGGCGAGACGTTCTCCGGCGTCGACTACGCCACGGGCGTGGCGGCGGCCGCCGAGTTCGCCACCCTGGCCCCCGAGGGCGCGACCCCGGCCCAGACCGCGCTGCGCTGGATCGCCCAGCAGCCTGGCGTCTCGTCCGTCATCCCGGGCGCCCGCTCCCCCGAGCAGGCCCGCGCCAACGCGCGGGCCGCCGAGCTCGCGCCGCTGCCTGAGCAGGCCCTGGCAGCCGTGCGCGAGCTCTACGACCGGCGGTTCAGGGCCGAGGTCCACGACCGCTGGTAGGCCCGTCGGGCCCGTGCACCCGAGGGTTCAGGAGGGCAGTACGCGCTCGATGGCGGCGACGACCTCGGCGGCGTCCGGCTCGGTCCGCGGCGAGAAGCGGGCGGCGACGGCGCCGTCCGGGCCGACCAGGAACTTCTCGAAGTTCCAGCGGATGTCGCCGCGGTACCCCTCGGCGTCCGCGGTGTCGACGAGCCCCGCGTACAGCGGGTGCCGCCCCGCCCCGTTCACCTCGACCTTCTCGGTCATCGGGAAGGTCACGCCGTAGGTCGCGGAGCAGAACTCGGCGATCTCCTCGGCGTTCCCCGGCTCCTGGCCCATGAACTGGTTGCAGGGCACGCCGAGCACGGTGAAGCCGCGCTCGGCGTAGCGCGCCTGGAGCTGCTCAAGCGCGGTGTACTGCGGGGTCAGCCCGCACTTGGACGCGACGTTGACGACCAGGACCGCCGTGCCGCGGTACTGGGCGACGTCGGCGTTTCCGCCCCGCAGGGCGTCGATCCGCACCTCGTAGAAGGACATGCCGACGAGCCTACTGCCGGGTCGTCGGGGAAGGTGACGGCGACGGTGAGGCCGCCGTCCGGCCCGGGGCGGGCGGTGACGCGGGCGTCGTGCGCGGCGGCGATCGACGCGACGACGGACAGGCCGAGGCCGTGTCCCCCGGTGCTCGTGCCGGTGCTGGTGCGGTCCTGGCCGAGCCGGCGGAACGGCTCGAAGAGGCCGTCCACCTGGTCGGGTTCCACCGGCGTCCCGGTGTTGACGACGGTGAGCGTCCGGTCGGCGAGCCGGATCGACACGGTGCCGCCCGGCCGGTTGTACCGGACCGCGTTGCCCACCAGGTTCGCCACCAGGTGGCGCAGCAGCACCGGTTCGCCGAGGATCGGCACCGGCTCGGCGGCGGTCAGCGCGACCGAGACCCGCCGTTCCCCGGCCGACGGCCGCAGTTCGCCGACCACCCGGCGCGTGACGTCCCGCAGGTCGCACTCCTCGACCACGTCGAGGCCGAGGTCGCTGCGGGCGAGCACCAGCAGGGCGGCGATCAGCCGTTCCGCGTCGCGGTTGGTGGTGAGGAGTTCCTCGCGCACCTCGGCGAGGCCGTCGGGGACGGGGTCCGCGAGCCCCACCTCCAGGCTGGTGCGCTGCGCCGCGAGCGGGGTGCGCAGCTCGTGCGCGGCGTTGGCGACGAACCGCCGCTGGCTGTCGAAGGCGCGCTCGAGACGGTCGAGCATGCCGTCGAAGGTGGCGGCGAGCCGGTGCAGTTCGTCGTCCGGGCCGGTGAGCGCGAGCCGTTCGTGGAGGTGTTCCTCGCTGATCCGGCGGGCGGCGTCCGTCACGGCGGCGACGGGCCGCAGCGCCCGGCCGGCGAGCCACCAGCCCATGACCCCGGCGAGCAGGGCGAGCAGCGCGAGGCCGATGCCGGACCAGAGCAGCAGCTGGTGGAGGACCGTGTCCTGCACGGCGCGCACGGTCTCCTCGACCAGCCGGACGTCGACGGCGTCGTACGCCTCGGACAGGAGGGGCCCGGTGGGCGCCGCGCCGTCAGGCCCTGGGGTCGTGCGGCCCGCCGTGGCGTACCCCGCCAGGTCGGTATCCACCTCGTCGACGGCGACCACCTCGGCGCCCCGCACCTCCCGCGCGGTCCCGTGCCTGGCCAGCAGCACCACGAAGGCCAGCAGCAGGACGCCGGCCAGCAGGAAAAGGCCGGTGAAGGCGGCGGCGAGGCGGGTGCGGAACGGCGGCCTGCGGAGCCGGCTCAGCCGCACAGCCGGTAGCCCCGGCCGGTGTCCGCGGCGATGACGACCCGGTCGCCGAGCTTGCCGCGCAGCCGGCTGACGGTGGCCCGGACGGCGGTGGTGCGGGGGTCGAGGTGTTCGTCCCAGACGGCGCGCACCAGGTCGCGGTGGGCCACCGCCTCGCCGCCCGCCTCCATCAGGGTCCGCAGCACGGCGAACTCCTTGGGGGTGAGCTCGGTTCGGCTGCCGTCGACCGTGACCTCGTGCCGCGCCGGGTCGAGGACGATGCGGTCGTGCCGCAGCGGCGGCGGCGCCTGGCGCCCGGCGCGGCGGCTCAACGCCCGCACCCGGGCCACGAGTTCGGCGAAGTCGAAGGGCTTGGCCAGGTAGTCGTCGGCGCCGAGGCGTTCGAGGCCGTATATCCGGTCGCCGAGTTCGCCGGCCGCCGTCAGCAGCAGCACGCGCGGCGGGTCGGGCAGCCGGCGCACCCGCCGGCACACCTCGTCGCCCGTGAGCACGGGCAGGTCGCGGTCGAGGATCACCACCTCGTAGTCGGTGTGCCGGCACATCCGCTCGGCCTCGTCGCCCGACGCGGCGACGTCGACGGCCATGGACTGCCGGCGCAGGCCGGTCGCGATGTTCCGCGCGAGCAGATGGTGATCCTCGGCAACCAGCACTCTCATGGTCCGATGCCATCAGACGGCCGGTTACAACGGGGTAAGGACCTTACGTCGCCGCACGCGGCGGCCTGTTTCGCTGCGCCCCGTGAACTTCGTGAAACGCGCGGCCCTGAGTCTCCGGGCCAGGAAGGGCAAGTCCGCGCTGCTGCTGGGGATCTTCCTGCTGATCTCCGCCCTGCTGCTCGGCGGTTTCCTGCTGCGGGGGGCGACCGAGCGGCAGGAGGCGGAGACGCGTCGCCTGGTCGGGGTGGACGTCACGGTGCGCGGCGACCGGCTGACGGCCGGGGCCGCCGACCGGATCGGCGCCGCGCCGCCGGTGGCCCGGTACAACCCGGTGCTGCGCGGCGTGACGGCGCCGCCCGGCGTCACGCCCGTCACGTCGGGCGCGCCCGAGCCGCCGGAGGCGCGGGCCGACCAGGAGCGGAACGGTCTCGCGCTGACCGGGATCCGCGACGCCGGGCTGCTGCTCGCCTTCGCCACCGGCCGGGCGGAACTCGTCGCCGGGCGCGGCCTCACCGAGCGGGACGCCGGGCGCCACGTCGTCCTGCTGGAGGAGCGGCTTGCCGAGCGGAACGGGCTGGCCGTCGGCGACCCGGTCGAACTGGCCGCCGCCGAGGGCGGGGAGACGGTCCCCTTCGAGGTCGTCGGCCTCTACCGGAGCCCGCAGCAGACCCCGGCGCAGTGGGTGGCGCCCCGCGACCTGGCGGCCAACCAGCTCTACGCGCCCCTCGCGGCGGTCTCCGCGCTCGGCTTCGGCGACCGGTTGGACGAGGCGGTGTTCCGGGTCGAGTCGCCCGAGGCGGCGCGGCCGCTGCGGGCCGAGGTCGAGCGGGTGTTGGGCCAGGACGGCTTCCGCTTCGACGTCAACGACAAGGCGTACCAGGACCGGGTGCGGCCGATCCAGCGCGTCGCCGCCTTCGCGGGCGCCCTCGTCTGGCTGATCTCGCTGGCCGGCACCGTGACGCTCGGGCTGATCGTCGCGCTGACCATCCGGGAGCGGCGCGACGAGCTGGGGATGCTGCTGTCGCTCGGCGAGCGGAAGTGGAAGCTCGTCGGCCAGCACACGGTGGAGGTCGCGGCGGTCGCCCTGGTCGCGCTCGCGGTGGTGGCCCCGCTCGGCCTGCTCGTCGCCCCCCTGGTCGGCGAGCGCCTGCTGTCGCCAGGGCCCGACGAGCCGGACCGTGCGCCAGGCGACGAACCGGCGCCGCCCGAACTCCGGATGGCGGCGGCCGACCTCGGCGCGGTCGCCGGCGTCGGACTCGGCATCTCGCTGGTGTCCACCGTCCTCCCCGGCATCGGGATCCTCCGCCTGCACCCCCGCTCCATCCTCACCGACAGCGAATGACCAGAGGCGAACAGCCATGAACTTCATCAAACGCGCGGCACTGAGTCTGCGGTCCCGCGCCGCCAGGACCCTGATCACGTTCGGCACCTTCGCGGTCGTCTCCGCCATGGTGCTCGGCGGCGTGCTCATCACCTCCGCCACCGCCGAGGCGGGCGAGGCGGCGAAGCGCGAGGTCGGCGCCGAGGTCGAACTGGGGGTGGACATCGACGCGATGGTCGCCGGCGGCTCGCTCCAGGCGCCCGCCATCGGCATCGACACCCTGGAGCGGATCGGCGAATCGCCGCTGGTGGAGCGGTACAACTACCAGTCCTTCAACGGCACCCGGCTGCTGGGCGGCGCGGGCACCGTGAGCGACACCCCCATGTACGCCGACGCGCCGGACGACTACACGCTGGTCCACGGCGTCCTCGACTCCTCGCTGCTGCCCGGCTTCGCGGACGGCTCCTGGCGGTTGCTGTCCGGCGAGCAGATCACCGCGGACGACCGGGAGCGGGACGTCGTCCTCGTCGAGGAGCGGCTGGCGCGGCAGAACGGGCTCGCGGTCGGCGACACCCTCACGCTGTCCGAGAACGACCCGGCTGGCGACCGGCAGGCCGAGTTCACCGTCGGCGGCATCTACCGTGACCCCTCGGACGAGCCGGACCCCGAGTTCCAACAGCTGCCAGGCGACCGACTGTTCATCCCGGCGGAGGCGCTGTCCCGGCTCAACCCCGAGGAGGGGCCGGCGAGCGTCAGGTCCGCCACCTTCCGGCTCGGCGACCCCGCGACGTTCGCGGCGTTCGAGGAGTCGGCCCGGGAGATCGCGGGCACGGATCTCGACGGCTTCCAGCTCGGCCTCAACGACCAGGCGGTCGCCCAGATGACGGGCCCGCTGGAGAGCATCGCCTCGACCGCGACGACGACGATGTGGCTGATCGGCGTCGCGGGCGCCGGCGTGCTCTGCCTGTTGGCCGCGCTCGCCGTGCGGCAGCGCCGCCGGGAGTTCGGCGTGCTGCTGGCGATGGGCGAGCGGCGGTGGCGCCTGGTCGCCCAGCAGGCCGTCGAGACCCTGGTGGTCGCGGTCCTCGCCGTGGGCCTGGTCTCGGTGGTCGCCGAGAGCCTGACGCAGCGGGCCGGCGCGGCGCTGCTCAGCGACGAGGCCGCCGCGGCCCAGCGGGAGATCGACGCCTGGCAGCCCCCGCCGCCCGGCTCGACCGGGCTCGGCGAGGGCATCGACCCGAACGACGCGCCGGTCGAGAACGCGGACCCGATCGACGAGATCACCGTCCGGCTCGATCCCGCGGCGCTGGCCACCGTCGCCGGCGTCGGGCTCGGCCTCGGCGCCCTCGCCACCGCGATCCCCGCGGCCGCCGTCCTGCGGCTCAGCCCGCGCGCCATCCTCACGAAGGGCAACTGACCTTGACCGCCGCACCGCAGACCCCCGAACCGCGGGCCCCCGAACCGCAGGCCCCCGCCACCCCGGCACCGCCCGCACCGCCCGCACCGCCCGCACCGCCCGTGCTCACGCTCTCCGGCGTCGGCCACGTCTACCGGGACGGACCCCGTGCCCGCACCGTGCTCCAGCACGTCGACCTCGACTTCGAGCGCGGGGTCTTCTACACCATCCTCGGCCCCTCGGGCAGCGGGAAGACCACCCTGCTCAGCCTGGCCAGCGGCCTGGACTCCCCCACCAGGGGCACCATCCGCTTCGACGGGCGCGACCTCGCCGACCTGGGCCTCGGCCGCTACCGCAACCGGCACGCCGCGACGATCTTCCAGCAGTACAACCTGCTGACGTACCTGACGGCGGTGCAGAACGTCACCACCGCCATGGAGATCACCGGCACCCGCCCCGCCACCGGCAGCCGCCGGGCCCGCGCCTTCGAGCTGCTGGAGCGGGTCGGCCTCGACCACGAGGCGGCGCGCAGCCGGGTGCTCAGGCTGTCCGGCGGCCAGCAGCAGCGCGTCGCCATCGCCCGCGCGCTCGCCTGCGACGTGGACATCCTCTTCGCCGACGAGCCGACCGGCAGCCTCGACGAGGAGACGGCCGCCGGCATCGTCGCCATCTTCAAGGAGCTGGCCCACGAACGGAACCGGTGTGTCGTGGTCGTCACCCACAACCAGGCGCTGGCCGCCGAGTCCGACCGGGTGCTGACCCTGCGGCGCGGCCGGGTCACCACGACGCGGCGGCGCTGAGGCCGCGCGAGGGCGGCCGCCCGGACGCGCACGCGTCCGGCCGGCCGCCCCAGTACTGCGGTCGCTCAGCAGGTGGGGTTGGTCTGGGTCAGCAGGCCCATGCGCCAGGGCAGTTGGCTGTAGTCGCCGCCGGCGCTCGGGTTGATGCCCTGGTAGAGGAACTGGAGTCGGCACGTGTTGATGGTCATCGTCTGGTCGTTGCCCGCCCGCAGCAGCTCACCGTGGCTGAAGTCCTGTGTCCAGTTCGCGGTGCCGGACGGGAAGGTCACGTTGTTGGAGCGGGCGAACGGGTTGGCCTCCGTCCCGTGCAGCGGGGTCCACTGTCCGCCGATGCTGCTGGAGGTGAACGACCGGTACCATCGGCGGCCGTTGGAGCCGATGGCCTCCTGGAGCAGCAGGTACTGTCCGGTATCGCTCATGCGATAGACCGCGGTGCCCTCGAAGAGGTTGTTGCGGTTCCCGTCCTGGAGCGCGATCACCGTGTTGCCGAACCCGTTGGGGAAGTTCGCCAGGGAGGTCTGGGCCCGGTAGATGTGCCCGTTGTCGTCGCTGGAGAACAGATGGCAGTTGGCGGTGTCGCAGATCACCCAGAAGTCGACCCAGTAGCCGTTGCCGATGTTCTGCCGGATGATGTCCGGCATGCTGCTCATGAAGTTGCGCGGCGTCGACCAGGACCTGGGGTTGCTCGGGTCGCTGCTGACCGAGTACGAGGGCAGTCCGGTCTGGTAGACGAGGTACCACTGGTTCTGTGGCGCGAAGTAGAACACGTGCGGCGCCGCCCGGTAGCCGGCGCCGACGCCGGACGCGGTGTCGAGGTACGTGTGCTGCGCGTTGGCCATCTGCGGCCAGTCGGGGGCGGAGAAGTGCACCAGGTTCCAGCCGCCGCTCCGGTTGGCGGTGGTCGCGTAGACCTGCCACCTGTTGTTGTGCCAGACCACCGAGTAGTCCTTGATGGAGACGATGTCGTGCGTCGCGTCCGGCCTCGGACTGGCGAGTATCCCGCTGGAGTTCCACCGCATGGACGAGGGCAGCGCGGCGGCCGACGGATCGTCGCCGGCAACGGGCTCGGCAGCGGGCTCGGCGGGCTCGACGGCTGCGGCTGGCTCGACGACGGCGGCCGGCTCGGCGGTGGCCGGCTCGGCTGCCGCGGCCACCCCGTTGAGCGCGTTCAGCACCGAGGTGTAGGCCGGCTTCTTGTTCCCCGCGTTGTCGAAGAGCAGCGGGTTCTGCCCGGTCCGCCATGAGTCGCTGTCCCGGATGCCCCACACCGTGATGCCGGTGCAGCGCGAGACGGCCAGGCAGGCCCGGGTGACGGTGGAGTAGACGTTCGCCTGGTTGGCGCCCGCGATGTCCAGCTCGGTGATCTGCACGTCGACGCCGAGGTCGGCGAAGCGCTGGAGGTTCGCCTGGTAGTCGCCCGGCACCGAGTTGGTCAGGTGCGACTGGAACCCGACGCAGTCGATCGGCACGCCGCGGGCCTTGAAGTCGCGGACCATGTTGTAGATCGCGGTGCTCTTGGCGTTGACGCCGTCGGTGTTGTAGTCGTTGTAGCAGAGCCGGGCGCCCGGGTCGGCGGCGCGGGCCGCCCGGAACGCGGCCTCGATCCAGTCGTTGCCGGTGCGCTGGAGGTTCGAGTCACGGCGCGCCCCGCTCGTCCCGTCGGCGAACGCCTCGTTCACCACGTCCCAGGAGTGGATCTGCCCCCGGTAGTGGGTGGCGACCTGGGTGACGTGGTTGATCATCGCCGACCGCAGCGTGCTGCCGGAAAGGCCCTGGGCCCAGCCGGGCTGCTGGGAGTGCCAGAGCAGGGCGTGGCCGCGGACCGACATGCCCCGCGAGCGGGCGTGGTCGACGATCCGGTCGCCGTTGGTGAAGTTGAACTGGCCGCGGTTGGGCTCGGTGGCGTCCCACTTCATCTCGTTCTCGGCGGTGACGCTGTTGAACTCGCGGTTGAGGATGCCCGTGTAGACGCCGTCACCGAGCTTGTACGCGGCGACCGCGGCGCCGAAGTAGCGGCCGCGTTCGGCCGCCGAGGTGCCGAGCGTGGTGCCGGCCTGCGCGGTGCCCGCCGTGGCGACGATCGCGCCAGAGGCGATGAGCACGGCGCTGAGCAGCATGACCAGCGTCCTGAGCCGGCGGAGCGGGGTGAGCCATAAGCCCGTTCCGATGGGGTGGTTCATCTGTCGTCCCTTCTGGGTGGGGAGGTGTGTCGGGCCGCTGCCGGCGTGAGGGGACGTCAGGCGCCGGCGCGGGAGGGGCCCGAACCCGCCGGTCATGCCATAGACATGACAGGCAGGCGCTTGAGTGGTGGCCCGCCCGACGGATGGCGGACCCACCCGGCGCCGACCGGATCGTTCGACATCTCGAACGATGGCCGGATCGCCGGGCATGGCTGAAGGTACGGGAGGGCGGCCGCGCGGGTCAGCGCCGCGTCGACGCGGGTCAGCGTCGCGCCGGCGGGGCCGTGCTGTCGCGGATGATCAGCTCGGTGGCCAACTCCACCCGGGTCTGCGGGAGTTCCCGCCCCTGGGCCAGGGCGAGCACCATGGTCGCCGCGGTGGCGGCCATCTCGGCGAGCGGTTGGCGGACGGTGGTGAGCGGCGGGGTCAGCCAGGGCGAGGGGAAGAGGTCGTCGAACCCGACGACGCTCAGGTCCTCGGGAACCCGCAGCCCGGCCTCGGCGGCCGCCCGGTACACCCCGAGGGCCTGGCCGTCGTTGCCCGCGAAGATCGCGGTCGGCGGGTCGGGCAGCCGGAGCAGGTCCCTGGTGTGCTTCAGCCCGTCCAGGATCTGGAAGTCGCCGGTGCGGACCAGGGCCGGGTCGACCGGCAGGCCCGCCGCGTCCATGGCCGCCCGGTAGCCGTCCAGCCGGGCGCGGCCGGCCAGCACGTCCTCCGGCCCGGCGATCATGGCGACCCGCCGGTGGCCGAGGCCCAGCAGGTGCCGGGTGGCGGACAGCCCGCCGCTCCAGTTGCTCGCGCCCACCGAGGGCGGGGCGTGCCCGGGCTCCCCGGTGGGGTCGACCAGCACGAACGGGATCCCGCGGCTGTTCAGCCGCTCCGCCTGCGGCCCGGTCGGCCCGGAGAACACCGAGATGACCCCGGTCGGGCGGCGGGCCAGCACGCCGTCCGCCCAGCCCTGGCCAGGGGTGTGCCGGCCCTGGAGCTCGGCGACCACCACGGCCAACTGGTGCTCGGCGGCGACCCGTTGGACGCCCTGGTAGATCTCGAACGGGTAGGGGCCGCGGACCTCGTGGAAGACCAGCTCCAGCAGGGCCGCGGGACCCGCGACCTTCTGCCGCCGGTATCCGTGGCGGCGGATGATGTCCTCGATCAGCGAACGCGTCCCCGGCGCGACGTCCGCCCGGCCATTGACGACCTTGGAGACCGTGGCCACGGAGACCCCCGCCCGCTTCGCGATCTGCGCGATCGTCAGCGGCTCGTCCCGGGCTTCGGCTGAGGGCATGCGAGCAGTCTAACGACGCCACTTCCGATCCTTTCGAAGAGGACGGTGCCGCACGCCCACGGGGCCTCTTGACGGCTCATCGGGTCGTTTCTACAGTCCTCGCATCGCAACGATCGGTCAATAGCCTCGAATGTTTTCGCCCCTTGCCGTCACTCCACCAGCCGGGCCGGGAACCCACCAGTGGCGATCGGGCTCCACCGCTTCGGCGTGATCCGGATGATCGACTTCCCCTGCCGGACCATCGCGGCCCGGTACTCGTCCCAGTCCGGGTGCTCGCCTGAGATGTTGCGGAAGTACTCGACCAGCGGCTCCACCGAGTCGGGCGCGTCGACGACCTCCGCCTCCCCGTCGACCTGCACCCACGGCCCGTTCCACTCGTCCGACAGCACGACCAGCGACACGGCCGCGTCCCGTCGCGCGTTCCGCGTCTTGGCCCGCTCCGGATACGTCGAGGCGACCAACCGCCCGGAATCGTCGACCCCACACGTCAACGGCGACGCCTGCGGGGCGCCGTCCGCCCGTCGAGTGATCAGCAGACCACGGTGCCGAGGCCGAACGAACTCCAGCAGACCGGCCAGGTCGACGGTGGTGTTGGTGGCGATGGAAGGGCTCATGACGACACCGTATGACATCACTCCGGCGGCAGGGAGGCACCGCCGGAACCCCCCACGGCCAGCCGTGGGGGCGGGCATCGGCGGGTCTACTGCGCCGGTTGCCCCGCGCCCGTGCACATCTCGCGATCTCCCAACCGCTGGTGCCCCGGCGTGGGCTGGCCCTTCTCAGCGCTCGTGTACGCCCCGCACTCGGGACAGCTGGCGTTGGTCCGTCCTGGATCGATAGCCGGCACGCGTGACCTCCTACGAAAGCATGCAGAAGACCCTCGCCCCCGAGTGGAAGATCACCCCGAAGCCGGGATGCATCGCCGGCGGCGTGTGGTCCGAGTAGCCGTACGTCCGTAGGATCTCCGTGCTCCCGGAGTTGTTCAAGACGGCCGCCAGGTACCCCTCGACCTGACGCGGATCGGCGCCTTTCCCAAGCTCGGGCACCGCCACCGGAGCCGGTGCTTCCTTCTCCACCGGCTGCTCCGGCTCCGCATACTTCTCCCCCTCGCGCGACTGCGCGGTGATCGCGTGCCGGATCTGCTGCCCGGTCGGCAGAGTCAGCGCGATGCCCATCGGTCGCTTCGTGTCTTCCGACCATGGCTCGGCCTGAATGCCGGCGGCGCGGTAGGCGTCGATCGCGAACTGCTGAAACCTCTGCGGGCGCATGATGACGTGTTCCTCTCCTAGGACGACCGTGGGCAGTTTAGGAGCCGGCCACGGCAGGTGCGGTCAGGACGCATCGGCCACCGCCGTCAGGACGGTGGCGTCCGCCGTCCACTCCCTCCCGCTCCCGTCCACCGGGCGCATGTGCGCCTCCGCGTGCAGCACGCGGCCGCTCTCCCGCGCCACGTGTTCGAGCACACCGTCCAGCCGGCCGACGCGGCCGGTCGTCGGGTCGGTGACCAGCTGCCCCATCAGCTCGTGCCCGCCCCAACGCAACGCGATCTCCACGGTCACCGGGCCACCGCCTTCCCCGGCTTCCAGGGGCAGGTGACGGCGTGGTCGTCATTCGCCACGATGGCGTGGCGGCAGTAGCCGCACGTCACGGGCTCGGCAGGGTCGACCGAGCCCTCCAGCCCGGTCACCACGGTGACGGTTTCCCCTGGTTCGCCCAACCAGCCAAGGGCGGCGAGTAACGTCCGCGCGGCTTGACGCGCTCGTCGGATCGAGTCAGGCAGAACGGCATCGGTGTGCACCGGGCACCCCCCGAGTCATCGGCGATGATTCCGATGACAGACGGTATGGAGCCGGTCACTCCCGAATATGAATGTCGGGAATAGCTGCTGGCCAGGCGCTCGAAATCTAGTCGCCCAGGTTGAACCGGTTGGACATCCGGCGGATCCGTTCGCTCACCGCTACCCGCTCGGCCTGCCGAATGCGGCGCAGCGTCGCGCGCGCGATGGGGTGGTTTCGGATCAGCTGTGGTGCGGTGGCTTCCGCTCTTTCCAACTCGGTCAGCGCACGGTCCCGGCGACCGGACCACAGGTACGCGCGTGCGAGATCGAGGGCGTAATGACCGCGCCTGGACTTCGGAAGCTCCCTCAGGTCAGACGGGTCGGTCTGGCTGTGAAGCCGCAGGGCCTCGTCCTGGTTGCTCATCTCCAACTCGGCGCCGACCGCGTGGATGGCCACGTTGCCGGGGGAGAACGTGAGCGAATGGCGGTCGAACCGGAGGGCTGTCCCCCGGGAGCGTTCGGCGACCTCGCGCCCCTGGGCGATGCGGTGGCGAGCCTCGCTCTCGCGGCTTCCGCGGGCAGCCGAGATGGCCGCCCGCAAGTGGAGCGCCCCCCAAACCCGCAAGGCCGATGGGTCACCCCGGTCGTACAACGACTCGATGTCCCGCAGTGCCTTGTCCGACAACGCGATCGCATCATCCCAATCCGCTGTCGCCCACATGTCCCATACCCGCATCCAGTGAGCGACGGCTGGCATCAACTCGTCCCCACTCCGCTCCGCTGCCCAGGCGGCGCGCTCACACGTCATGGTGACCAACTCAGGGTGGCCGAGGGCGTGTGCGCTGGTGTGGCCGAACTTGCAGACGATGGCGTAGACGCCGTACGCCTCTTCACGCTCCCGGCCGCTCGCCACCTCGGCCAGGGCCCGCGACTCGCGCAGCAGGTCAGGCAAGGCGGCCAGTATCGAGGTGTTCTTGGCGTTGTCCCGCAGCGTGTGCAGCTTCGCGGTCTCGGCCCACAGCTTCTCGGCCGGCCGTGGCTTGCCGTCGAACACGGGCGCCAGGTCGTAGCGCCGCAGCTCTCTTATGATCGCGGCCGCCGACACCTGCCACTGGTTGGCCGAGGCGGCCTGGGTGTACGGGCGCTCGATCAGTTCGTTGGGGTGGATGTGCAGCACTCCCGCCAGCGAGTTGATGACGCTGGTGCGGTCCAGTTCGATGGCGCCCTTCTCCACCTTCGACACCCACCCCTGGGTACGGCCGAGTCGGGCGGCCACGTCGGCCTGCGTCAGGCCGAGCCGGAGCCGGGCGTCGCGCAGACGCTGGCCGATGGTCAGGGCTTCGTCCACCATCACGCCACCCGCATTCCGTGCGTGGTGATGTGCTGGAGCGTCAAGTCCCACATGATGAACTCCGATTCGTCCTGCGGTGGCACGCACTCAGGACGGTACCTCTGTCAGCACTCGGGGTGAACAGCGAACGGCCGCGCGCCTACGCGGCGCCGGCCTACCTGGTGCCGGCGCCGGCGGCCGCGTCGGCGAGGAGGTGCGCCAGTGCGCACGGCGCGGTGACCATCGGCCAGTGGCCGGAGGCGAGGTCGACCAGTTCCAACCGGCTGGCCCGGGCCATCTCGGGGAGGTCGCCGGCGTCGATCCACTCCTGCGCCTCGGCGGGGCTGAACTCGGGGCAGACGACCGTGACGGGGACGTCGAAGCGGCGCTCGTCCGTCAGCCGCACCGGGCCGGTGGCCACGCCCTCGGGGACCGGGATGGCGGCCGAGGCGAAGCGGTGCCTGGCCGCCTCGTCCAGGTCGGCGGCATCCGGCCCCTCGAACGGGCCCCAGCCGGGGAACGGCATCGCGCCGTCCTGGATCGGGAAGAAGTCGGCGTACGGCTTGCCGTCGGCCGCCGGGAAGCCGCCGATCATGACGACGCCGGCGATCCCCGCCGGGCGCGCGTCGGCGACCAGCCACGCCAGGGTGGAGGCGGCGGAGTGGCCCACCACCAGCGGCTTCTCGGGCGCGGCGTCGACCGCGGCCAGCACCGCCGCCAGCTGGTCCTCGAGCGTGGCGGCCGTGGCCCCGTCGCCCTGGCCGGGGAGGGTCAGCTGGACCGGCCGGTGGCCGAGCGACCTGAGCTCGGCCGCGACGTCGTCCCAGACGGCTCCGTCGAGCCAGAGTCCCGCGACGAGCAGGATGTCCATGATCAGTTCCCCGTTCCTTCGGTCGCACGGTGCCGGCCCACCGTGGCACCGACCCTAGCGACCGGCACTGACAACCCAGCCGAAGCGATCCCAAACCCCGAATCGGTGGCCTCCCGTCCGGTTAACGGCTCCCCAGGCGGAAACCCGGGGCGGGAACAGACCAAGAGCGGGATTCGGGAGCATCATGACCAACGCAACGAAGGACCAGCACTGGGAGCAGAAGAGCCTCGACGACCGCATGCGGTACGTGATGGAACACCTGGTGGACCGTTACGGCTACCCCGTGAACGGGGCGGCGGGGGTGGTGGGCAACCTCGTGGCGGAGTCCGGGGTGATACCGAACCGGGTCGAGGGCAGCGCCCCCGGCACGCCCATGCGCTCGACGAACTTCGCCGGCGCCGTGGTGAACCACACCCCGCAGGCCATCATGAACCGGAACTCGGCCCAGCACGTCGGGCCGTCCAGGCCCGGGATCGGCCTCGCGCAGTGGACCGCGCCGCCGCGCCGCGCCGGCCTCTTCAGCCACCCCTTCGACGGTGGGGGCGCGCTCGGCGCGAACGCGATCTTCAGCATGGACGACCAGATCGACTACCTCGCGGACGAGATCCACGATGTCTACACCGGGGTCAACGCCTTCCTGAAGAAGCCGACCGTGCAGGTGAACGACGCGTGTGACGAGGTCGTGTACAACTACGAGGTCCCGGGCGCCATCATCGCGGGCGGCTCCAGGCTGCCCCGGTCCGATGCGCGCGTTCGGGCCGTCTTCGCCAAGCGGCGCCCCTCGGCCCAGGCAGCCCTGAGCGCCTACCGCGCCGCCCATCCCTGAACCGAACCTCCGACGCCGCCCGGGCCCGACGGGTCACGGGTGGCGGCGGCGCGCCTCGGGGGTGAGTTCGGCGTCGCCGTAGCTGTTGTCGGCGGGGTTGACCGTGACGCCGGGCGCGACGAGTTCGTCGATCCGGTCGAGCAGTTCGGCGGGGAGCGCGACGTCGGCGGCCGGGAGTTGGGACTCCAGCTGCTCCATCGTGCGGGGGCCGATGATGGCCGAGGTGACGGCCGGGTGGTTGATGACGAACGCGATCGCCAGCTCGATGAGGCTGAGCCCGGCCTCCTCGGCCAGCACCGCCAGGCTCTCGGCGATCTCCAACTTGCGCTGGTTCTCCGGCAGTGACATGTCGAACCGGTTGGCGAGCCGGCGCCTGGCCTCCGAGGCCGGGGCCTGCGCGTCCCGGCCGGTGCGGTACCGGCCGGAGAGCCAACCGCCGCCGAGCGGGCTGTAGGTGAGGATGCCCATCCGGTGCCGGCGCGCCGTCGGCAGCACGTCGAGCTCGATGCCGCGCACCATGATCGAGTACGGCGGCTGCTCGGTCACGAACCGTTCGAGGCGGCGGTCGCCGGCCACCCACTGGGCCTCCACGATCTGGCTGGCCGCGTAGGACGACGAGCCGAGGTAGCGGACCTTGCCCTGCCGCACCAGGTCGGTGAGCGCGCCGAGCGTCTCCTCGACGTCGGTGTCCTGGCTCGGCCGGTGCACCTGGTAGAGGTCGATGTGGTCGGTGCCGAGCCGGCGCAGCGAGTCCTCCACCGCCCGGATGATCCAACGGCGGGACGCGCCACGCTGGTTGGGGTCGGCGCCCATCGGCATGAAGAACTTGGTGGCCAGCACGACGTCGTCGCGGCGGCCCTTGAGCGCCTTGCCGACGATCCGCTCCGACTCGCCGTCCGAGTACACGTCGGCGGTGTCGACGAAGTTGATCCCGGCGTCCAGCGCCCGGTGGATGATCCGGATCGACTCGGCCTCGTCCTCGTTCCCCCAGGGGCCGAACATCATGGCCCCCAGGCACAGTGGGCTGACGGAGACGCCGGTCCCGCCAAGCACCCGGTTCCGCATCGTCATGGTCATGCCTCCTGGCACGCTCGGCTGCGCTCTCTCGACACGGCGGCAGGCTAGGCGCGGCACCCCCGGGCGTGACAGGCCGTACCACTCCCCTGATCGACATTCACCCTCGCGAGGGCCGCATCCGGCGGAGGACCCTGCCCCGCGACACGTTCGGCCCGTCCGCGATGGCGCCCGGCGGGGAGCGACCCGAGGATCGTCTCGACGGCTTCCCCTGATCTCCCTCGTCCCCCACGCGACAGAGAAAGAGCTGGAGATGAACAGAAGTTCACTGAACACCCTCGGCACGCTCGGCCTGGCCACCGCGCTCGTCCTGCTCCCGGCGAGCGTCGCCCTGGCCGGCGACACCCACGACGCACCCGACGCACCCGAAGCCCACGACGCCCCGCACGTGCTGCCGGCGGAGTCGGAGCCCGACCAGGCCGGCGGGACCGGCGGCGGCCTCACCGAGGAGGACGTCGAGGCCCAGCTGGAGCGGGTCAGGCGGGCGACGGACCGCTACCAGAACGTGCGGCTGGCGGAGGCGGACGGCTACACGCTCGGCGAGTCGTGCATCACCGGCCTCGGCTACCACTTCGTCAGGGAGGTGGCCGAGAGCCAGGAGGAGTTGGCGATCACCGAGCCGAACTCCGTGGTGTACGTACCGCAGGAGGACGGCAGCCTGAAGCTGGCCGCCGTCGGGTACGTGTCCAAGCGCCCGGCCAGCCTCTTCGGCGAGGAGTTCACCCCGCCGCAGACGCTCCCCTACTACACGCTGCACGCCTGGGTCTGGGAGGAGAACCCGAACGGCACGTTCGAGCACATCAACCCGAACATCACCTGCCCGGGCCGCCAGGCGATCCCGCCGCCCAGCGAGGCCTGACCCGGCCGACGCCCGACGAGGGTCCCGTGGTCCGTCCTCGACGGCGGACCACGGGACCCTCGCGCGAGCCGAGTCCCGGGCTCGGACCCGGGATCGGCCCCGGGCTCAGCCCTGGTGGGGGGCGGCGACGTCCAGCACCCAGGTGACGCCGAAGCGGTCCCTGAGCATGCCGTAGAGCGGCGCCCAGGCCGCGGCCTCCAGCGGGCGCAGCACGGTCGAGCCGTCGGCCAGCCGCCGCCACAGGCCGCCGAGTTCGTCGGCGTCGTCGCCGCGCACCGAGACGAAGAACGGGTTCTCGCCCTGGTTCCACGGCAGCTCGGACGGCACGTCGTAGGCCATGACGCGGAAGCCGTTCCCGGCGACCACCTCGCCCCACATCACCCAGTCCGCCTCGGCCCCGCGCGAGACGTCGCCCGCGTCCCGGTAGCTGACGGCGGCGGTGCGCCCGCCGAAGACGGAGTGGTAGAAGTCCAGCGCCTCGCGGGCGGCGCCGCGGAAGTTCAGGTGGGTCGTGGTCGTGACGGACATGGGTGGCTCCTCGCCTGATCCGGTCGGTTCGGGGTCGGGGCTCACCGTGCCAGGGGTGGCGGACAGGGTGTGTCCGCTACGTCGCCCGGCGGCCGGTCAGTGGGTGAGCGGCCAGCCGGCGGCGCGTGACGGGTCGTCCGGGCGGTGGTCGCCGTGGTCAGCGGGCGTTCCGGGCCGTGGCCCTGGCGAGGCGCTCCTCGATCCTGGCCAGCGCCTCCATGGTGGCCCGCCGCTCGTCCGTGGTCAGGCCCTCGGTGAGGCTCCGCTCCATCTCGGTCCAGGCGCGCTCGACCTCGTCCTGGAGGGCGAGGCTGGCGGACGTCGGCGTGATGATGGTGACCCGCCGGTCGGTGGTGGAGGGGGAGCGGCGGACGAAGCCGGCGTGTTCGAGGCGCCGGACGGTGCGGGTCATGGTGGCGGCGTCGGAGCCGAGCAGCGCCGCCAGGTCGCTCTGGCGCTGGGGGCCGTGCTCCCACAGCTGCATCATCACCAGTTCCTGCATGGGGTGGAGGCCGAGGCGGCGCAGCAGTTGGCCGGCGAGCATCCGGTGCAGGCGGGCGACCCGCAGGATCGCGTGCGTCATCGGGCCCGACCCGACCGGCTGCGTGCCGGCGGCGCAGCCGACCCGGGCCGCGACGGCCGCGACCTCGGCCGGGGTCGGCTCGTCCGGCCCGTTCGACTCGTTCGGGGCGGTCGGCTGGCTCATGGTCAGGAGCCTACCGGCCACGGCTCCCCGGGCACCGGGGCTCCTGTGGCGCGGATCACAGTCCTCAGGGAATGCCCTCGACGCATTTACTTGTTCGAGCAGGTAATCACGGGTCGCGACGCGCGCGATCCGACTCCCGACGATGAGGAAACCGCTCATGACCACGGCATTCGACCACCACGACCTGGCCGGCAGGCGGCTGGCCAACCGCATCGTGATGGCCCCGATGACCCGCAGCCGCGCCTACGGCCCGGGCGCGAGCCCGACGGAGCTGATGGCCACCTACTACGCGCAGCGGGCGAGCGCCGGGCTGATCGTCACCGAGGGCACCCAGCCCTCCGTCGTCGGCCAGGGTTACCCGAACACCCCGGGACTGCACTCGGACGAGCAGGTCGCGGCCTGGCGCGGGGTGACCGACGCCGTCCACGAGCGGGGCGGGGTGATCTTCGCGCAGCTGATGCACGCCGGCCGGATCGGCCACCCCAGCCTGCTGCCGGAAGGACTGCGCCCGGTCGCGCCCTCGGCGGTCACCCCGCTCGGCCAGGTCTTCACCCAGGAGGGCCCCAAGGAGCTCGGCACGCCGAGGGAGCTGACCGAGGACGAGATCGCCGCCACCGTCGCCGACTTCGCGTCCGCCGCCCGCAACGCCATCGCCGCCGGCTTCGACGGCGTCGAGCTGCACGGCGCCAACGGCTATCTGATCCACCAGTTCCTGGCGCCCAACGCCAACCGGCGCACCGACGCCTGGGGCGGCTCGGTCGAGGGCCGGGTCAGGTTCGCGGTCGAGGTGGCGGAGGCGGTGGCCGCGGCCGTCGGCGCGGAGCGGGTCGGGATCCGGATCTCGCCCGGCAACCCGGGGAACGACATCGTCGAGGACGACCCGGCGGACAGGACCGAGGTCTACCGGACCCTGGTCGCCAGGCTGGCCCCGCTCGGCCTCGCCTACCTGCACGTGATGGAGGTCGACGGCCAGCGCGAGCTGGTGCGCCTGCTGCGCAAGGAGTGGCCGGGAACCCTGGTGCTCAACCCCTTCACCGGCGCCGAGCCGACCGGGCCTGCCGAGCTGAAGCTGGTCGAGGACGGCACGGCCGACCTGATCGCCTACGGCTCGCTGTTCGTGGCCAACCCCGACCTGCCGGCCAGGCTCGCCGTCGGCGGCCCGTTCAACACCCCCGACCTGGCCACCGCCTTCGGCGGCGACCACCGGGGCTACACCGACTACCCGGCCCTCGACTGACGTCCGCCCTCCGGCGCCCGGCCGGGTGACCGGCCGGGCGCGGATACCCCGCGGAGGAGCCCCCCATGGGAAGGGTGCGCCCATGACCTACTTCACCGATGCCCAGCGCGCCTACCTCGCCAGCCAGCGGCTGGCGAGGCTGGCCACCGTCGACCCCGACGGCCAACCGCAGAACAACCCGGTCGGCTTCTTCCTCCAGGACGACGACACCATCCTCGTCGGCGGCCTGCGGATGGGCGCCACCAAGAAGTGGCGGAACCTCAGGACCAACCCCAGGCTCGCCCTCGTCGTCGACGACGTCGTGAGCGTCACCCCGTGGCGCGTCCGCTTCCTGGAGATCCGCGGCACCGCCGAGCTGCTGGTCGGCCCGCACGAGCTCGGCTCGCACTTCAGCCCCGAGGTGATCCGCATCCACCCGACCAGGATCCACAGTTGGGGCCTGGACAACGAATGACCCGATTGGGCCGGTTGACTGCTCGACCAAGTATCCCGGGAGCCGTCAGCCGGCCACCCACCCGCCGGTCATCTCCTCGACGCTGCGCAGCGCGGTGGCGAAGATCGTCAGGACCGGGTTGACGCCGCCGTTGGTGACATGGACCGAGCCGTCCATGACCCGCAGGTTCTCGTGGCCCCACACCCGGCCGAAGGAGTCGACCACCGAGGTGGTGGGGTCGTTCCCCATCCGCAGCGTGCCCGCCTGGTGCTGGCCGCCGGACGGGCCGTGCGGCGGGAACCGGTAGGCGAAGACGTCCCGGGCGCCGGCGGCGCGCAGCCACTCGGCGCTCCGGCGGCTGGTGAAGTCGCGGGCCCGCAGGTCCTCCGGGTGCACGCCGCCGCTGATCCTGGCGACCGGGACGCCGTGCCGGTCGACCACCCCGTCGTCCACCAGGACCCGGGCGTCGGCGACGGTGACCTCCTGGACCGGGCCCATCAGCCGCATGCTGCGCCGCACCAGGTCCCGCATGCCGCGCTTGCCGGCCGCCCCGGCACGCGGCAGGAGCCCGGCGCCGACCAGGTAGCGGTAGGTGTTGGACGGGGTGGCGACGAACTCGTTGGCGATGATCCCGCCGCCGACCAGGTCGCCGTTCCGGTGCCGGTGGTCCGTCGTCGCGATCGAGGGTCCTGGCCCGACCAGGTCCTCGACGACGTCGTCGAAGACGCCCATCGCGCCGCCGTACAGGTGCCCCTGGAGGTGCCGGCCGACGAGGTCGTGGCCGTTGCCGAGGCCGTTGGGCTCGCGCTCGCTGCGGCTGTTGAGCAGCAGCCTGGCCGACTCGATCGCGCCGGCGGCGACGACGACCTCGGCGGCGTCGACATCCCGCCGCCACGCCACGCCGTCCACGGTGCCGACGAGCGTGACGCCGACCACCCGGCCGGCGCCGTCCGTGCGGATCCCGGCGGCCCGGCTCTCCAGCACCACGGTGGCCAGGCCGGTGGCGAACGCCCGGGTCAGCATCGTGTTCTGGCTGCCGTTCTTGGCGTCCACCTGGCAGGCGAAGCCGACGCACAGGTTGCACTGGGCGCACGCCCGCCGCCCCAGGTAGGGGCGCGAGTTGATCAGCAGCGGCACGTACACGGTGGCCAGGCCGAGCGAGGCGGCCGCGGCGGCGAGGCGCTCCCGCGCCGGCCCCGCCGGCAGCGGGCCCATCGGCAGCTCCCTGGCCCGGGCGCCGGCCCACCGGCCGTCGTCCGGGCCACCGCTGACGCCGATCTCCCACTCCGCGCGCTCGTAGTAGGGCGCGAGGTCGTCGTAGCCGATGGGCCAGTCACGGAGCGCGCTGCCCGGCGGGACGCCGTAGGCGGTGGCCATCGCGAAGTCGAGCGGCGCGAACCGCCAGGCCTGCGCCCCGTAGACGCGGGTCCCGCCGCCGGCGGTGAAGGCGTTGTTGTGCCAGCCGGAGTCCGTGGGGTGCACGACGAGTTCGCGCCGGCCGTCGTCCAGCACCCGCGGGTCGCCGTCGGCGGCCGGTCCCGAGAGCGGCGCAAGCCCCCAGTCGGAGCGCGGGTTCCGCATGTGGTCGTGGGCCAGCTCGGCCGTCTCCGGCCAGGCCCCGGCCTCGACGACCAGCACCGTGCGGCCGGCCTCCGCGAGGCCGCAGGCGGCGACCCCGCCGCCGGCCCCCGAGCCGATCACGATCGCGTCGTAGCGGGCGGCCAGCTCGCGGGGGTGCGTGGTGGCGGGGGTGGCGGCCGCCACCGGGACCTCGGTCCCCCAGCCGCCGAGCGGTTCCGGACGCCAGTCCACCATCGCCCAGGACGCGGCGCCCGCGTTGCCGCCGTTGCCGGGGTCCGCGTAGTAGCCGCCGGCGACGAGCTCCGCGAACCAGTCCCAGTGCGCGCTGGCCCGCCCGCGGCGGAGCACGTCCGCCACCCGCGGCCGCCAGTCGGGGCGTTCGGCGAGCACCGAATCGACGAACGCCAGCCCGCCGGCCGCCGACGCCGAGGGGAAGTCGTCCCCCGGCACGACCTCGTCGAGCAGCGCCGCCAGCCGCGCCCGCTCGTCCTCCGCCGTCCCCGTCTGATCCGGTATCCGCTCCTGATCCCGTTGTTCCGACACGCCGGACCCCTTTCCTTTCGCCACGTTCGCCGCGAGTATCCCCGCGCGCCACGCTCCGCTGTAAGGGGTGCCGCCGGCGCGGTGGCCTCAGCCGAGAGCGGCGGCCAGCGCCCGCCACTCCGCGTGCGGCACGGTGTCCGGCTCGGTGGGCCGCACGGCGAGCACCACCTGGTCGGCGCCGGCGGCCAGGTGCCGCCGCACCCGGGCGGCGACGGCGTCGACGTCGCCCCAGGCGACGACGCCGTCGATCAGCCGGTCGCTCGTCTCGGCCAGGTCGGCGTCGGTGAAGCCCATCCGGCGCAGGTTCTCGGGGTAGCCGCCGACCCGGCTCAGGAAGCCGACGGGCTCCCGGACGGCGTCCCTGGCCCGCCGCGGATCGGTTTCGACGACGACGTACTCCATGACGACCAGGGCCGCCTCATCGCCGAGCACCGCGCGGGCGCCCGCGGTGAACTCCGGGGTGACCAGCAGCGCCAGCGCGCCGGCCGCCCGGTCCCTGGACAGCTCCAGCATCCGGGGGCCGAGCGCCGCGAGCAGGCGGGCGTCGGCCGGGACGGGCGGGGTCGCGGCGTCCAGGCCGTCCAGGTAGGCGTTCATGGTGCGGAGCGGGCTGCCGCCCTGCACCCCGCCGAGTCCGGTGATCAGCCGCCCGGGCGCGGTGGCCTCCAGGTCGCGGCGGAACGCGACGACGTCCGCCGGCGGGTGCACCCGGGCGGGGATGATCGCGCTGCCGACCGTGACCCGCTCGGTCGCCAGGACGACGTCCCGCAGCGGATCGAGGGCGGCGAGCTGGCCGCCGGCGATCCAGAGCGTCGAGTAGCCGAGGTCCTCCAGCAGGGCGGCGTCCTCGAGGTGCCCGCCGTCGGCGCGCACGTCCAGGGTGACGCCGACGGGTCCCAGGCCGAGCCGTGTCATCTGTGTTCCGTACCTTCCGTGCGAGTGGGAGTGGGAGTGGGAGTCGTGCGCGGCGTGGTTCGCGGTTCTTCGCAGTTCTTCGCAGTTCTTCGCGGTCCTTCGCCGGACGACCACGACGCTAGGCTCTCAACCGCACTTGAGGTCAACCGTCGGCCCACGCCGCCGCCGTACCCTCGTCCCTGTGCCCGCCTCCCGCCTGCGCCGCGTCGCCGTCCTCGTGCTGGACGGCGCCAAGCCGATGGACGTCGGCATCCCCGCCCAGGTGTTCACGACCCGCGCGAGCATGCCGTACGAGGTGCGGGTGTGCGGCCCGGCACCCGGTCTGGTGGCCGGCGGCGACGGGCTCTCGTACCACGTCGCGGACGGCCTCGACGCGCTCGCGTGGGCCGACATCGTCTTCATCCCCGGCTACCACCACCCGGACCGCGAGGACCCGCCGCCCGCCGTGGTCGAGGCGCTGATCGCCGCCCACGCCCGCGGCGCGCGCCTGGCCGCGATCTCCACCGGCGCGTTCGCGCTCGCCGCCACCGGCCTGCTCGACGGCCGCCGCGCCACGACGCACTGGCACTACACGCGGGCGCTCGCCGCCCGGCACCCGCACGTCAGGGTCGACGAGAACGTGCTGTTCGTCGACGAGGGCACCGTGCTGACGTCGGCGGGCGCCGCCTCCGGCATCGACCTGTGCCTGCACATCCTGCGCGGCGACCTCGGGATCGCGGCCTCGAACCACGCGGCGAGGCGGCTGGTCGCGGCCCCCTACCGCAGCGGCGGCCAGGCGCAGTACGTGCCGCGCAGCGTGCCTGAGCCACTGGGCGAGCGGTTCGCCACCACCCGCGAGTGGGCGCTGCGCCGGCTCGGCGAACACCTCACCCTGGGGGCGCTGGCCCGGCACGCCGCGGTCTCGCCCCGCACGTTCTCGCGGCGCTTCGTCGAGGACACGGGGTACACGCCCATGCAGTGGGTCATGCGGGCCCGTCTCGACCTCGCCCGTGAGCTGCTGGAACGCTCGGAGCTGAGCGTGGAGCGGATCGCCGCGGACGTCGGCCTCGGCACCGGCGCCAACCTGCGGCTGCACTTCCAGCGGGTGCTCGGCACCACGCCGAGCGAGTACCGGCGCACCTTCGCCAGCGGCGAGTGACCCGCGCCACTCCACCGGGCGCGATCCTTTCGAACGATGGCACTCGCGCCGCTGTCTCGGGCCGCGGGCCGCGGGCGAACCTGGCGGTGATCGACGGGACATCGAAGGGACACCACTCATGCCGCGCATCGCCGTCAACGGATTCGGCCGCATCGGACGCAACGTGCTGCGCGCCCTGCTCGAACGGGACAGCGACCTGGAGGTCGTCGCCGTCAACGACCTCACGGAACCCGCCACGCTGGCGCGGCTGCTCGCCTACGACACGACGGCCGGCCGGCTGGGCCGCCCGGTGACGGTCGACGGGGACACCATCGTCGTCGACGGCCGCCGCATCCGGGTGCTGGCCGAGCGCGAGCCGGCGCGGCTGCCGTGGGCCGAGCTCGGCGTCGACGTCGCGCTGGAGTCGACCGGCCGCTTCACCGCGGCCAAGGCGGCCCGTGCGCACCTGGCCGCGGGGGCCGGGAAGGTGCTGGTCAGCGCGCCGTCGGACGGCGCTGACGTGACGCTCGCCTACGGCGTCAACACCGACGCGTACGACCCGGCCACGCACACCGTCGTCTCGAACGCCTCCTGCACCACCAACGCGCTCGCGCCGCTGGCCTCGGTGCTCGACGAGCTCGCCGGCATCGAGCACGGCTTCATGACGACGGTGCACGCCTACACGCAGGAGCAGAACCTGCAGGACGGCCCGCACCGCGACGCCCGCCGCGCCCGCGCCGCCGGCGTCAACATCGTGCCGACGACGACGGGCGCCGCCAAGGCGATCGGCCTCGTGCTGCCGAACCTCGACGGCCGTCTCTCGGGCGACTCGATCCGGGTGCCGGTCCCGGTGGGCTCGATCGTCGAGCTCAACACGACGGTCACCCGCGCCGTGTCGCGCGACGACGTGCTGGCCGCGTACCGCGCGGCGGCGGACGGCCGGCTGGCCGGCGTCCTCACCTACTCGGAGGACCCGCTGGTCTCCTCCGACATCACCGGCGACCCGGCCTCGGCGATCTTCGACTCGGCCCTCACCCGCGTCGACGGCCACCACGTCAAGGTGGTCGCCTGGTACGACAACGAGTGGGGCTTCTCGAACCGCGTGGTCGACACCCTCGAACTCCTCACCCGCGCCGGCTGACGCCCTGGCGCACATACACCAGCCGGGTACATGGACTACGCTTGGTACATGTCCATGAAGCGCACGAACGTGTACGCCGACCCCGAGGACCTGGCCATCATCAAGGAGGCGGCGAGGCGGCGGGGGATCAGCGAGGCCGAGATCATCCGCCAGGGCATCCACCTCGCCGCGATGGCCAACCGCGTCTGGGACGAGCCGCTGTTCTCCCGCACCTTCGAGGGGTCGGGCCGCACGCCGTCGGCGGCCGAGGTCCGTGACACGGTCGCCGACGCCGTCCGCCGCGAGTCGGACACCGGAACCGCCGCGTGATCATCGTCGTCGCCGACACCTCGGGGCTGCTGGCCGCCCTCGACGCGGCGCACCCGGAGCACGGCGGGGCGAACGAGGCGCTCACGGCCGCGGGGCTGCTGGTCATGTCCCCGCTGCTGCTGGCGGAACTCGACCACGTCGCCACCCGCGAACTGGGCCGCGCGGCCGCGCTCAGCGCGGTCGACGACATCCGCCGCTGGATGGGCCGGGGCCGCGTGGTCGTGCCGGAGATCACGGAGCACCACCTGGCCGCGGCCCAGTCGATCCGCGGCCGGTACCGCGCCCTCGACCTCGACCTCGCCGACGCGGTGAACGTGGCCCTGGCCGCCGACTACGACACCGACGCGATCCTCGCCCTGAACCGGCGCGACTTCCGCGCCGTGCGCCCCCTCGGCCGGCACAAGGCGTTCCGGGTCCTGCCCGACGACCTCCCGCTCTGAGCCGCAGGCCGGCCGGCTTCCTCACGCCGCGCCGGCCACCGCCTCGCGCAGGCGCGGCAGGGCGGTCGGGTCGGCGAGGGCCGAGCCGATGGCGACGGCCGAGCAGCCGGCCGCCAGGAAGTCGGCGGCGTTGTCGGGGCCCACGCCACCGGTGGCGACGAAGCGGACGTCGGGGAACGGCGCGCGCTGGGCGGTGATCCAGCCGGGCCCGAGCTGGGCCGCGGGGAACGCCTTGACCCAGCTCAGGCCGGCGGCCTGGGCGCCCGCGATGTCGGTGGCGGTGGCGACGCCCGGCAGATGCGGCAGGCCGGCCTCGGCCGACGCCTCGACGACCGCCGGGTGCAGCCCGGGCGCCACGGTGAACGCGGCGCCTGCCGCGTGCGCGGCCCGCAGCCGCCGCTCGGTGGTCACGGTGCCGGCCCCGACCTGCCTGCCGTGCTCCCGCGCCGCCTCGACCGCGGCCGCCAGCGACGGCAGGGCGTCGTCGGACTGGATCGGTATCTCGACCAGCTCGACGCCGAACTCCCAGGCCCGAAGGCAGAGTTCCACCGTGCTCCGGGGGTCCTGGCCGCGGAAGATCCCGAGGACCGGGCTCTTGGCCAGATGGCGCGCGAAGAAGGCGGCGCCGGCGTCGGCGTCCGGGGCGGCGGTCATGGGGATGGTTCCTTTCCAGCCCAGCCTGGTGCTGAGGGGTGTGACGGAGATGTCGTGGGTGACCGCGACGCGCTCAGGTGTCGATCTCCCAGGGCATGGCGAAGCCGAAGTTCAGCAGGTACACGGCGAGCAGCACGGCGCAGATCGAGCCGGCGGCCACCGTCAGCGCGATGTTGCGGCGCCGCACCCTGGGGTCGAGGGCGCGCTGCGCGGCCTCCGCGACCTTGCGCCTGGTCCAGCGCAGCACCAGCTGGGCCCAGACGAACTCGCTCCCCCAGATCGCCATCCCGGCGAAGATCACGAGCCAGCCGGGGCCGGGCAGCGGCAGCATGATGATCCCGATCACCACGACCACCAGGCCGGCCACGAAGACGCAGGCCTGCCAGCCCAGGTGGAGCGGGCGGGAGCTCTTGACGAACTGCGGCGCGCGGGAGCCGAGCGGCTTCTCCTTCTTCACCGGTTCACCGACCTCGCTCCGGCCGCCCCCCGCCGGCTCGACGGCCCCGTCGGGCCCGTCCGAGCCCGCGGCGGATCTCCGTACGTCCATGTGGCTCATGCGAAAGGTCAACCCCCTTGGTGGCAGCCAGCACCGACCCGGTTTCTGTCACTGAGTGACAGAAAGGCAAGTGACAGGAGATGACACCAGGCCGCGGCACCATCCCCTTCCCCCTACCGTAACCGCACCACCGCCGCACCGCCCCCGACGCGGATCAGAGGGGGGGCGGGCCCGCCGGAGGTCGACCACCGCCCGGAACCGCTCGACGGCGGGCGCCGCGTTCGGGGTGAAGTCGACCAGCTCGACCGGATCCCGCCGCCGCGCGCCGAGGTCCACTCCCAGCCCCCGCCGAAGCAGAAGTGCAGGTGGGCGAGGCGCCACGCGATCGTGGTGACCGGAGCCGCGTCGGGCTCCGCCGGCGCGGTCACGCACTGGCGAGAGCGTGGTCCGGCTCGTCGAGCCAGACGCGCTGCCCGGTGGAGGTGACCGTCAGACCGAACCGGTCGAGGTCGGGGCGGCCTTCGGCGGAGTATCCCTGGTGGAGCTGCTCGATCCTCTCCCAGAGGGCACGGGGCCCGTACTCCCACACGGTGCCGGTTCCGTCGGCCTGGGCGGCTGAGCCCTCACCATCGAGGACGGTGGCCTCGGGGGCGGCCGGTGGGCCGGAGAGCGCGACGTGCAGCTCGGGGTGGTGGGCGTGGAGGTAGACGAGGAAGCCCACGTTCGCGACCGCCCTGGTGTCGAGGTCGGTGGGGCTCTTCCAGCTCTGGGCGCCCGGGGGCACATGGGTCATGCGGTCGCGTTGGGGGCGGCTGAGCATGAAGGAGCTGCCTGTCACGAAGGGGCCGGCCGCGGTGCCGTCTTCGGCGACGGTGAGGCGGACGACGGCACCGGCGTGCAGGGGGGTGACGATGACGCCCCCGGGGCGCGTCTGCCCCACCCAGGCGTGGGGGACGGAGCGGACCGAGAAGGTCCCGATCAGCCGGTCGTACGGAGCGGCGGGCGCCCAGCCGCCCTCCCCGTCACCATCGACGACGCCGACCTGCGCGGGGTCGATGCCGGACTCCGTGAGCGCCCGGCGGGCCTGGGCGGCAACATCGGGGTCCAACTCGACGGTGGTGACCACCGCGCCGCGGTGGGCGAGGAGCGCGGCGTTCCAGCCGGTGCCGGCGCCGACCTCGAGGACCGTGTGCCCGGCGGCGAGATCGAGGTGGTGCAGCATCTTCGCGACCATCGAGGGCATCGAGCTCGACGACGTCGGATCAGCGGCACCGCCCGTCGTTCGCGGCCTGCCGTCGTTGAGCTGGGTGACGACCGGCTCGTCGCTGTACACCAGCTCCCACCACGCGTCCGGCTCCTGGGCCCGGTCGACCTCGCGGAAGCCGCGACCAGCCATCCGCCACACCCGTTCGGGGATGAAGAGGTGTCGCGGGGTGGCCTCGAAAGCCGGCCGCCACCCGGGCCTCAGATGCCCGCGGTTCTCCAGGGCGTCGAGCAGCCCCGCGTGGCCGGTCCGCCAGCCGCGACTCACCCGTTACCGCCGCCCGTGCCGCCATCGCCGTCCTCGGTTGGCGGGTTCGGCACATCGGGCCCCGCCCCGTCCGGGGATGGCATCGGCGGCTCGTAAGGCCGGTCCGACGGCTCCCCACGATGCTTGGCCACCACAGCGACGCTCTCCATGGTCCCGCGCCCTCCCCGCTCCCGTTCACGGCCGCCGCGTCATCGCCGCGCCGCCGTCGATCATCTTCCCCAAAACGTCATGTCCGAGGCAATACGGCCAGGACTTTGTGTCGCTGACCGGTCGCTCTCCGTCTCCTCGACAGAGGCGATACGGCCGACGTCCGCCAGAAGGCACTCGACATCCTCCGGAAGGGTTCCGGCCGTGACCGCGCCCATCCGGATGGGGGTGTCGTCGGAGAGGCCTTCCAGTGCCTGCCGGAGATCGCCGACTGTCAGGGCTCGGTGCTGCGCGAACCGGTCCACGTGGAGGTCGAACTCGTAGCCGTGGCGGCCTGGGTGCCCCTCAGGGAGCGTGCATGCCTCGGCGTCCACCAATTCCGGGTTCTTGGAATCCTTCGGGCAGTTTGGGTGCCTGATGAGCTCGCGGGCGGTCGCGTGCCAGCGGATCCACGTGGGACCGTTCGTCGAGGTCTGGCCGTGGGCCCAATGCCACGGCCCCTCGTGGCCACCCTCCAGAGCACACCAGGTGAACTCCTCCAGTTTGTCCGAGCCGAAGGGCAGGCTGGCCAGGTGGTTGTACTCCTCGACGGTATAGACCGTCGCCATGGGGCACCCCGAACGCATCATCGTCAACTCAAGCTCTCCCCTTCACGAGGTCGTTCGCAGCCAGGCCACGTACCCGCGGGGCCGGGGTCAGCGTTGCGTCGACGCTACAGGCAGCGGCCTCGGTCGGTGGCGAAAAGCGGTTCCGCCCCAGCCGGCCAGCACCAGCAGCGCCACGTCGATCAGCGGCCGGCGCGGACGGCGGTGCGCGCCGCGCGCCTCAGGCCTCGGCATCGGCCACCGCCGTCAGGCGGGTGGCGTCCGCCGTCCACTCGATCCCGCTGCCGTCCACCGGCCGGACGTGCGCCTCGGCCAGCACGACCCGGTCGGTGGCCCTGTCGACGTGCTCCAGCACGGCGGCCAGCCGGCCCACCCGGCCGGTCGCCGGGTCCGCGACCAGCTCGCCGACCAGCGCGTGCCCGACCCATCGCACACCGGTGTCCGGCCTCACCGCGCCGCCGCCTTGCCGCGCTTCCACGCGCACGTCGTCGCGTGGTCGTCGTCCGTCACGACCGCGTTGCCGCAGTAGCCGCACGTCACCGGCTCGGCCGGATCGACCGCACCTTCCAGACCGGTGACGACAATGACGGCATCGGACGGACAGCCGGGAGAAGGGGACGTGGGGACTACGGCCATGGTCGGCTCCTCGGTGTTGGTGCCATCCGGACCGTATGGGCGGTACAACAGACCGTAAGCACGCAGTTCGCGTGCCTCGCGCACAGAGGACGCATGAACACTGAGCACAGAGTCGGCCGCCGCATCGCCTACTGGCGCGAGCACCGAGGGCTCACACAAGGCGACTTCGGGCGCCTGATGGGCCAATCCCGGCGCTGGGTCCAGGACCTGGAGGGCGGCCACCGGCAATCCGACCCAAGGCTGTCGCTACTCCAGCGGGCGGCCGACGTCCTACGCATCCCCCTGGAACAGCTCGTGACCGATTCCACCCCCAGCCCAGCGCCGACGACTCCGCCCGCCGAGGTCGTCGCCCTCGCTGACGCGCTGCACCGTCTCCCCGCCCTGGCGCCGACAGGCAGACCGGTGGATCTGCCGGCGCTGTGGAAGCGGCTGAACTTCTGTTGCCACGCCTGGGCGTCCTGCCACTACGTCGCGACCGCGCGGGACCTTCCGGCGCTCCTCACCGATGCGCACCGCGTCGCAGCAGGCAGCAGCGAAGGGGCTGTGTTGTTGTCGCGGGCCTACCAACTCGCAGCCAGCCTCTTCTACAAGTACGGCTCGGCTCTGTGCACGCCCGGAGTGCTCGCTGCCGACCGCGCGCTCGCCGCCGCAGAGGTCTCCGGCGACCCGGTAGCCATCGGGGCCTCGGCCCGACGAGTGGCACGTGGCCTGATTCACCAGCACCGGCACGATGCCGCCACCGAGTACGCCGCCGCGCGGGCTACCGTGCTCCGCCCCGACCTCGAACAGGCAGGCACCGCGGGCCTGTCCACGCTCGGAATGCTGCATCTGGTCGCGGCCATCGGGGCCACCGGCAGCGGCCGCAACCCCGCAGCCGTCGCTGCCGCGGACGAACACCTCGGCGCGGCCGCCGAGGTCGCCGAACGGCAGGGCGGCGCCGGCGCCGACTTCACCAGTTTCGGCGCCACCAATGTGCAATTGCACAAAGTCGACGTCCTACTGCGCCTCGACGACGCCTGGGCCGCGGTCGAGGTCGGGCGACGCATCGTCCCCAGCGCCGTGGCTTCCCTGGGCCGAGAGCGCCGGGCCCGTCATCTTGTCACCACTGCACGCGCCTTGGCCTTGACACGGCAGCGAGAGGAAGCTGGCACCGCCCTCATCGAGGCCGAGCGGCTGGCCCCGGAAGAGATCCGACGGCCTGCCGTGATGGCGGTCGTGCAGGATCTCCTGCTGCTCGTGTCGTCCCCGTCGTTGGAGTTGCGCTCGCTGGCCGAGCGCTGTGGACTCCGCGCATGACCAAGGTGCTGTACTTGATCGCCTGTGCCGCTGGCCCCACGCAGTATCTGGACCGAGGTGTCCGGGAGGCGCAGGCCGCCGGGTGGGACGTGTGCCTGATCCTCACGCCTTCCGCCGCCCGCTGGTGGGAGTCGCGGCTCCCGGAGCTCGCGGAGCTGACGGGGCACCCGGTCCGCTCGCAGTACAAGCTGCCCTGGGAGAAGGACGCCCTGCCGAAGGCGACGGCGATGCTGGTCGCGCCGCTCACCACCACCAGCGCCTGCAAGTGGGCCGCCGGCATCACCGACACCGTCGCCCTCGGGCTGCCCGCCGAGGGGGTGCACCTCGGCGTGCCCGTGGTGGCCATGCCGTTCTGGTCCACCGCCCTCGGCGCGCAGCCGGCGGTCGAGCGGGCGGTGGGGACGCTGCACGAGCAGGGCGTGCGCGTCGTCTTCGGTGCCGGCGAGCCGCACCCGCCGAAGCGGGGCGACACCGCCGGGTTCCCCTGGCGCGACGGGCTGGCGGCCCTCGTCTGAGGGGCCCCGACCACGGCAGCAGTTGGGGCGCAAGGCCCAAGCGCCTGCGGGGATCTGAACGCCCAGGTGCGCGCAGCGTGGGACCGCGCGCGGGCGACGCGCCGGGCTGGGCAGGGTCACAGACCGCCGCCGCCACCGCCCATGCCACCTGCGGATCCGCCTCCGTCCATGCCGCCGCAGCCGTCGCGGCGGCGGGGTTTCTCGAAGGTGGCCCACCAGACCAGGCAGGCCGCGATGCCGAGCACGCACACCGCGATGACGATCAGCCCCACGTTGACGGGAATCTCCACGGGTCCCTCCCTCCGCCGACGCCGAACCCCTCGCCTACCCGGTCCTGCCATGGCGACACGAACGGCCGGTGACGGGGCCCGCCGGGGGGAGGGGCAGGGCGGGCCCCAGTGGAGGGGACCCTACGCCCGGTTGGCCGGGAAAGCGCCGGTCGTGCGGTGCCCGGGGCGGGGATCATGGGCATGGCTTCGGGGGAAGCGAAGGATCGGCAGGAGGGGGAAGCGCGGCATGTGGGCCAGCGTCATCGCCGTGGCCGGCACGTTGTTGGGCGGCGTCGTCACCGGGTTGTTGCAGGAGCGCGCGGGCCGGGCCGCCCGGCGGGAGGCGCGGGCCGATCAGCGGCGTGACGACCAACTGCGGGCCGTGGCCGAGTTGGTGGCGGCGCTGGGGGACCACCGTCGGGCCCTGTGGCTCAGGGAGGATCTGCGGTTGGCCGGCGCCGACGCCGAGGCGCTCGCCGCGGCGCGGACGGCGTCGCACGCCACCCGGTCCGCCGTCACCGAGCCGCTGGTATCGGTGTCCGTGCTCGCGCCGCCCCTCGCCGGGGCGGCGCGCGAGGCGGCCCTGGCGACGTTCGCGGTGCGGGCGGCGGCGGACCGCGACGCGCTCGCCGCGCTGCGACAGGCGGCGATAGCCGCCACCGACCGGTTCGTCGCCGCGGCCGGCGGGCATCTGGGGCGTGGCCTGTAGCGATGTCGGGCTTCCTCCAGCAACTTCCGGCGCTGATCGGCGTGGTCGTCGGCGCCCTCGGCTCCTATCTGGCCGTCGCCCTCGGCGATCGAGCGCGTTTCCGACGCGAGCAGACGGCCCGGTGGGAGGATCGGCGCCTGATCGCCTACACGGAGTACAGCGGGTCGCTCAAGGCGATGATCAGCGTGCTGTTCAGGGTCTCGGCCCACTTCGGCAACGACCCGCACCCGCATCCCCTGGCGCCGGCCGAGGCGAGTCCGCGGCTGGCCGGTGCCTCCGAGGCCCGCGACCGGGCGTGGGAGACGATGCTGCTGCTGGCGGCCCCCGAGGTCGTGGACGTGGCGCACGCCTGGGCGAGGACGGTCGCCGAGATGGAGCTGTTCGTGCGGAACGGGACCCGTGATCCGGACGCGTGGTCGACCCTGCTCGGGAAGCAACGCGTGGCCCGCGAGAGGTTCTACACGGCGGCACGGCGTGACGTCTCGCGACCCACCGGCCACCCGGGGCGTTTCGACGCGGCTCAGCCGCGCGGCGACTCCGCGTCGGGGAGGTAGCCGTCGTAGTCGCCCCACCCGACGAGGTCCCGCCAGCCGGGCCAGGTGCCGCCGGTCCGCTGGCGGACGAGTTCGCCCGGCATGGTGAACGGCGGGGCCTTGTGCGGCTTGGCCAGGGCCTGGCCGACGATCGCGTCGTGGAGGACGGCGGCGGCGTGCAGCCGGGGGAGGACGGCGTGCACGCGGTCGACGTAGCCGGGCGGCAGGGGATGCTGCGGGTCGGGGCCGATGTCGTAGCCGGCGCCCAGGGTCACCAGCGCGATCTCGGGGCGCTTGCGGACGGCGACGTCGTAGTGCAGGTGGAGGGCGACCGCGTCCCAGACGACGGCCACCCGGTCGTCGGCCACCCCCTGTTCGGCGAGGAACCCGGCGGCCAGGTCCGCGCCGTCCACGTCGAACGTCCCCTCGCCGTTCCCCTCCCGGCTGAGGCCGGCGTCGTGCAACACGCAGCCCAGGAAGAGCAGTTCGTCGTCGTAGTCGTGGCCGGCCCGCAGCCCCTGCCGCTCGCCGAGGAAGCGGCCGTAGAGGTAGCTGCGCACGCTGTGGTGGAACAGGGCCGGGTGCTCGATCGACCGGGCGAAGCGGGCTGCGGCGCGCGCCGGTGCGGTGCGGGGGATCGGCAGGTCACCGAAGTCGTCGGTCTCGGTCGGGGCGGCGGTCGGGACGGCGGTCAAGACGGCTCCCGGGGAAGGGAAGGGACGGAACAGCTGACAGGTAGGTAGCCAATATGTTTGCTACCTACCTGTCAAGGGTGGCCCAGGACCGACCTATCCCGCGTACCTGATGTTCGGCTGCGGGGGCCGGGCCATGCCGCTGCCCAGGTAGTAGTCGGGGTGGTGGGACTGCATGTAGCCCTTGAAGGTCATGGCGTTGCGGTAGGCCGGGTTGTGCGCCAGCGTGTAGAGCCTGGTGTCGCTCGGCTGGTTGGTGGTGAAGATGATCAACTCGTCGTAGGCCGCGTTGGTGTACACGGCCTCCTCCCGCCAGTCGCCGAAGAGGTCGCCGACCAGGGTGGGTCCGCCCTGGGCCGCGGTGACCGCGCCGTAGTTCCAGGTGCTGACCAGCCGGGGCAGGCTGCCGGTCGGCGTCGGGTTCGCCGGGTTCCACTTCTCGATCTTGCCGTCGTTGAGCAGCTCCATCGAGACGTCGCCGTCCCACCACAGGCCGAGTTGCGGCCACGGCCGCAGCGACGTGTTGGGCTCGGTGAGCCGGTTGGTCGGGCCGTTGTAGAGGCCGGAGAACGACCAGACCTCCATGCCGGGGAACCGCGGGTCGACGTCGCCCGCCATGCCGCGTCCGACGTCGCCCGGGGTCCCGTAGTGACCCCAGATCATGTCGCCGGTCGCCGCGTCGTAGTAGTACTCGAGCAGGCCGCTCGGGTTGCTCTGCTGCACCCCGTAGCCCTCGAGACCGGGCCGGGACGGGTCCATGTCGGCGATGTGGAAGCGGTCGCCGTGCACGACGCCCTCGTTCGCCATCGAGTACTTCAACGTGCCGTCGCCCTCCAGCACGAAGCCGATCTCGGCGATCTCGTCCGCGCCGTCCCCGTCGACGTCGAGGGCGCGGGTGTTGTGGCCGTCGGGCGCGTTCTGGCCGCCGCGCAGCCACTTCCACTGCATCGAGAGGTTCTGGCCGCTCCACCGCCAGGCGGTCATCATCAGGTTGAAGTTCCCGTTGTCCTGGCGGTTCTTCATGTAGGCGACCAGGCTCGGCGTGGCGCCGTCGAGGTAGGCGACGCCGAGCCGCGCGGCCATCGGGCCGTCGCTCAGGTAGTCGGTCGGCACCGCGGCCCAGTTGCGCAGCGCCCCGGTCTGCCCGTCGAGGATCGCCATGAACTGCCGGTTGTCGTCGGCGTGCGTCCAGGTGGCGCCGTCGCCGAAGGTGACGCCGTCGGCGATCTTCAGGGCGACCTCGGCGCGGCCGTCGCTGTTGAAGTCGTAGACGGTGACGCCGTCGTTGTGGCCGACGTCGATGGTGGCGGAGCCGGGCTCGATGTTGTCCTGGTTGACGCTGTTCGGCCCCAGGTCGACCTCCCAGAGGAAACGGCCGTCGGAGGTGTACGCCTCCAGCGACTGGGGGGACGTCTGCCGGTCCACCACGTAGTCGTACTCGCCGTCGCCGTCGAGGTCGCCGACCCAGACGAACTTCACCGGGCCGCCGTCCCGCAACGGCACCCGCACCACCGGCTCCTGGGCGTGGTTGGCGGTCAGGGTGAAGGCGTCGCTGGCCGGTTGCTCGACGCCGTTCAGCACCGGCCGCACGTGATAGCTGTTCGAGCGGGTCAGATCGGCGGTGGCGTCCACGTAGTTGGTACCGCCGGTCAGGACCGCGGAGTTGAGCCGGACGGCGGCGCCCCCGGCGGTGGAGCGGTACACGTTGAACCCGATCCCCTGCGGGTCGAGCCCGAGCAGTCGCCAGGAGACCAGCACCTGGGTGGCGTTGCTGCGCACGGCCACCACCCCGCGGCCGAGGTTCTCCATCGCGCGCGGCGCCAGCGCGCTCGCCGCCTGGTCACCGGCGTCCGCCGCCGCCGGGTCGTGGGGGGACGCGGGGCTCGGGGAGCTGGTGAGCAGCGTCGCGCAGAGCGCGAGCAACACCGTGGCGATGGCGGCCCTCCCGCGACGCGGGCCCCACCGTTGCCTGTCGTGCATGCAGACCTCCTTGGCTGCTCCCGGGTGGAACCGGGCCGGTTAAACCGTTTACACAATCCGAGATGGAAGCAAAGTGGCGCGAGCACGTCAACAGGCTGGACGAGGTGGATCACCCGACCTCAGCGGCTTGACGCGCTCAACCCGCTGCCCCACGATCAAGGTTCAAACGGTTCCACGCCAGCATGCGGAGACCGGTCACCAAGGGAGGACGGATGCCTCGCCGAGGTTCGGCCCGGGACGGACGGCCCCGCCCCCCGACCATCAGGGACGTGGCCGCGCGCGCCGGGGTCTCCGTCGCCACCGTCTCCCGCATCCTCTCCGGCACGTATCCCAACGCGCCCACCACCCGGGGCCGGGTGATGCGCGCCGTCCGCGAACTGGACTACGTGGCCAACCCGCACGCCCGCGGCCTCGCCGGCGTGCGGCCAAGGAGCGTGGCCGTCGTGGTCAACTCCGTCACCTCCCCGCACTACGCCCACGTCGCGCAGGGCGTGCAGGAGGAGGCGGCGCGCGCGGGCCGGCTGTGCATCGTCGGCACCACGGGCGGGGACGCCGAGCGGGAGTTGGAGATGGTCCACCTGATGCGCGAGGAGCACGTCGAGGCCGTGATCCTGGTGGGGAACGTGGTCGCGGACGACGCCTACCGGGAACGCATGACGGACTACGCCCGCGCGCTGGCCCTGGTGGGCTCCCGTCTGGTGCTCTGCGGCCGGCCGCCGATGGGGCCCGAGATACCGGCCGTCGTCGTCGAGTACGACAACACGGCCGGCGCCCACGCCGCCACCAGCCATCTGCTCTCGGCCGGCCACCGGCGCGTCCTCTTCCTCGGCCGGCGCCCCGGCTACACCACGCAGGAGAGCCGACTCGCCGGCTACCGCGCCGCGTTGGCCGCGCACCGCGTCCCGCACGACCCCGGCCTGGAGGCGGACGGCACGATGGAGCGGCACGAGGGCCACCGCATGATGCGCGAGCGACTTGACGCGGGGCCGCGGGACTTCACCGCCGTCCTCGCCGTCAACGACCAGATCGCCGCCGGCGCGCGGGTGGTGCTGCGCGAGCGGGGGCTGCGCGTCCCGGACGACGTCTCGATGGTCGGGTTCGACGACCTGCCCCCGGCGGCGGACATCGACCTCACCACCGTGCACGTGCCGCACCGGGAACTCGGCCACACCGCCGTGCGGTTGGCCCTGGACGACACGGCGCCCGACACCGCGAGCCATGTCGTGCTCGGCACCCACATCGTGGTCCGCGACTCCGTCCGCCACGTCGGAGCCGGTCGGTCGGGAGGGGGCGAGGGACCGATGGTTACGTGAACATGACGAGCCGTTGACCGTCAGTATGGGAGCCCGCGCCACCCGGTCAACCCCCGGCGCGCGGCGGCCGGTTGCCGCCCGGGGTCTGGACATCCGGCCCGCCGCGCCGCACCGTGTTACGGGGCGAGGGACCCTGTGCGAAGGGGAACCTCCGTGAAACGCAGAACACTCCTGGCCGCCTCGGGCGCGGCCGTGCTCGGCAGCGGTCTGGCCGCCGGCACCGCGCGGGCGGACGCCACCGTACGGATCGACCCGGCCGCCGGGCAGGGCACCTGGGAGGGCTGGGGCACGTCCCTGGCCTGGTGGGCCAACGTCTTCGGCGAGCGTGACGACTTCGCCGACGCCTTCTTCACGCTGGGGAACGTCTCCTACGCCGGCCGCACCCTGCCGGGCCTCGGCCTGAACATCGCCCGCTACAACCTGGGCGGTTGCGGCTGGAACAGCGTCGACGGCGAGGCCATGGTGGCCTCCCCCAACATCCCGCGCTTCAAGCAGATCGAGGGGTTCTGGCAGGACTGGCGCAGCGAGGACCCCGCCTCCACCTCCTGGAACTGGAACGCCGACCGGGTACAGCGCGCCGCCCTGGCCCGCGCCGTCCAACGCGGCGCGCGGGCCGAGCTGTTCTCCAACTCGCCCATGTGGTGGATGTGTCTGAACCACAACCCGTCGGGCGCGGCGGACGGCGGCAACAACCTCCAGTCCTGGAACCACCGCCAGTTCGCCACCTATCTGGCGACGACGGCGCGCCGCGCCCGGGACTCCTGGGGCGTGCCGTTCGTCTCCGTCGAGCCGTTCAACGAGCCGTCCTCGTCGTGGTGGCGCGCGGACGGCACCCAGGAGGGCTGCCACGTCGACGCGGGCGTGCAGGCCACCGTCCTCGGCCACCTGCGCGCCGAGTTGGACCGGCTCGGCCTCGGCTCCACGGCCATCGCCGCCTCGGACGAGACCAGTTACGACCTGGCGCGCACCACGTGGAACTCGTTCTCCACGGCCACCCGCGCGCTGGTCGACCGGGTCAACGTGCACGGCTACCAGGGCTCGGGCGGCCGCCGCGACCTCCTGCAGCGGGACGTGGCCGCCACCGGCACGGCGCTGTGGAACTCCGAGACCGGCGACGGCGACGGCACCGGGCTGTCCCTGGCCACCAACCTGCTCCTCGACTTCCGCTGGCTGCGCCCCACCGCCTGGGTCTACTGGCAGGTGATGGACCCCACCGCGTCCTGGGCGCTGATCGCCTACGACCCGAACACCCTGGCGGCCGGCGCCGTCCAGACCAAGTACTACGTGCTCGCCCAGTTCACCCGGCATATCAGGCCCGGGATGCGGATCATCGACACCGGCACAGACTACAGCGTGGCCGCCTACGACCCGGCCGGGCGGCGGGTGGTGGTCGTGGCCGCCAACCCGGGCGCGGCCCAGACGCTGACCTTCGACCTCTCGCCGTTCGGCCAGGTCACGGGCGGCGCGGGCGGCGTCGTCCCCCGCTGGTCCACCAGGACCGGCGGCGGTGGCGACCTCTACGTCCGCCGCGACGACCTGCGGCTGACCGGCCGCACGGTGGCGGTGCCGTTCACCACCGGGCAGGTGCAGACCCTCCAGATCGACGGCGTCACGGAGTAACCGACGGGCGGGGGGCGGCGGTTGGGCCGCACGTGCGGGCCCGACCCCGCCCCCGAGGGGCTGGGGAGGCGGCTACGGGCGGCGCAGCCGAACCGTGAGGAAGAAAGGGGTGGTGTGCGTCCGGTCGAAGCGGCCGGGGTCGAGGTGCCTGGCCTCCTCGGTGGCCCGCGGCTCGACCAGCCGCTCCAACGTGAAGCCCGCGCCGAGGAGTTCCCCGAGGAACCGCTCCAGGGTCATCCGCCAGTAGTGGTGGGTGAGCTCCTTTCCCATGGTGCCCTCGACCCGCCCCTCGTCGAAGTACGAGCCGCCGAACCAGGTCCAGTCGCCGGCGGGGTGCGTCGTGGAGACCAGGAGCACTCCCCCCGGCCGCAGCACCCGCCGCAGCTCGGCGAGCAGTTGCTCCCGCGCGTCGATGTGGTGGTAGACGAGGGCCATCGTGGCGAGGTCGAAGGACGCGTCGGGCAGGAAGGTCAGCGGCCGCTCCAGATCGTGCCGGTGGAGCTCGGCCTCGTCTCCCAGTCGGGCTTTGGCGGCGCTCAACAGCGTCTCGCTGCCCTCGACTCCGACCACCCGCGCCGCCCCCAGGGCCAGGAACTCCGCCGCGAGATGGCCGGCCCCGCAGCCCAGATCGAGCACCCGGGCCCCGGCCACGTCGCCGGCCAGCCGCAGCATGGCCGGCCGGTCGGTGTACGCGTTGTAGACGTTGTCGGTGGCGCGGGCGGCGAAGTACACGCCCCGCTCGCCGTGGTAGGCGGCCTCGGCACTCATCCGGGCAGCCTCGCAGATCCGCCGGACGGTCGACCACCCGGTTTCCGCGAGCGGTCGGCCGCCGTGCCGCGGGGGCGGGCGGCCTCCCAGCCCACCGGGACGTCGGCGGCCTCCGGCCACCGCGAGCGCCGGTCCTCGTCGTCGACCAGGACCAGGTGGCGAGCCTCGGGATCCGCGAACGGGTTGGTCATGCCCGGTCGCCTTCCCGCTCGGCACGGCCACCGCCGCGGATTCACTTCGGATGCAGAACGACGTCCCGGAGGGCACGAGGGCCCGGTTCCATCCGGGGCCATCAGCATGGGGTTCAAGTGGCGTTGAAGTCAACGGCTTTCCCCCTCTGGCAAGCCGATGATCTTGCATCTAGAGTGATAGCGACTGCGGCCTACCGCCGATATCCGCAGCCGGTCGAGGAGGCCTCAGGCGACGTGACGGTCCAACTCGTCGGCCAGACGCCGCATGACCGTGCGGTTGGCGCGCCGCATCGTGGCCCGGACGACCGGCGCGAACAGCCGGTCGGCGAGCGGCGCGCGCAGCCACTCGTAGGTGAACGCGACGCGGCTGCCGCCGGCCGCCAACGGCTCGATGGTGTAGATGCCGTGGGCCCGCCGGCCGCCGCCCGCGCTGACGTTCCGCTCGACGATCCGCGACGGCGCCTCGGCCTCGACGACCTCGACGGTGACCTCGGTCCGCACCCCGCCGAGCGCGGCGGTGACCGTGGCGCCGGAGCCGACGCCACGATCCGGGCCGTGGTAGCGCCAGTTCGTCATGAAGTGGTCGGTGAACCGCTCGTGGTGAGCCATGACGTCGAGGAAGTCGTAGACCCGCTCGGGCGGATGCGGAACGTCGATCGACTCGGTGAGGGACCTCATGCACCCCACGGTACCCGCGCCATGTACCGATCGGTACACGCGCGACGTGGGTCACGCGACGTGGGTCAGGAGATCCGGTCCCTGATCCAGACGCCGGCCTCCTTGAGGGACCCCGGGTCCGACCACCGCCCGCCGTCGCAGGTGCCGGTCTCGAAGACGGCGCCCGAGCGGAAGTCGTCGGAGTAGTTCCAGTTGGTCCAGCTGATCCCCTTCTCCGCCATCAGGTCGAGGTACCGCTGGGCCATGGCGAAGTCGTTCGGGCCGTCGCCCGTGTAGTCCTGGGTGCCGAACTCGGTGACGAACATCGGGATCCGGTCGGCCGCCCGGGAGAGCGTCCGCAGGTAGTCGTCGCCGTGCGAGCCGGCGTAGAAGTGGAAGGTGTACATGATGTTCTCGGCGTCCACCGGGTCCGCCACCACCTCGGACTCGTCGGATCCCTCCGAGACGCCGAGCGAGGACCAGGCCCTGGTGCCGACGAGGACGACGGCGTCCGGGTCCCCGGCGCGCACCACCGGGATCATCTCCTCGGCGTAGCTCCTGATCGCGTCCCAGCCGACGCCGTTCGGCTCGTTGGCGATCTCGTACAGCAGGTTGTCCTGGTCGCCGTGGCGGGCGGTGATGTCGGTGAAGAACCGCTCGGCCAGCGCGGTGTTGGCGTTCGGGTCGCCGGGGCTGAGCATGTGCCAGTCCACGATGACGTAGAGGCCGCGCTCGGTCGCCTGGTCGATGACGCGGCTCGCCAGGTCGGTGAAGTACGCGGGGTCGGTCTCGTACCCGTCCTCCTGGACGTACGTCGACACGCGCACCACGTCCGCCCCCCAGTCGTCGGCGAGGACGTCGAGCGAGTCGCCCGTCACGCACTGCTCGTACCACTGCGTGCCGTGGGTGCTCATGCCGCGCAGCTGGACGGGCTCGCCGCCCTCGCCGCACAGGGTGGTGCCGCAGACCGCGAGCCGCCCGTGCTCCCCGTACGGGGTGGCCGCCTCGGGCGGCGCGGCCCAGACGGTGGCGGATCCCGCGACGGCCGCGCACACGGCGAGCGCGCCGGCGGCCCAGGCGAGGCGATGCGATGTCGGCATGGTTCTGTACCGTCCTCTCCAGTTCACCGGGGCACGTCGACCGGCCCCGGCGGTGGGGGTGATGGAGCTGAGGTCCCGGTGACCGTACGGTGGGTAGTCCACGCGGTCAACGGGTCGGCGCCGCAGCCGGGTTGCCCTGGTGGGTGAAGGCGGCCCACAGGTGGACCTGGTCGAGGTCGGCGCGGCCCGCCTCGGCGTGGAGCGGGTCGCCGAGTCCGGGCGGCGGGCGGCGGTCCCGGTCGAGCATCCACAGCTGGGCCGCGCGCAGCGCGTCGGCGGGGCCGAGGCCCCGGTCGCTGAGGAAGCGGTGGAACACGACCATCATCAGCGCGGTCGCGCCATCCCTGACGGCCCAGCGGGAGCCGACCACGTCGGCCGCGCCCCGCGCGACGAGGGCGGTGGAGAGGGTCAGCGCCTCGTCGTGGTCGCCGGTGCTCAGGTCGGTCTCGCAGGCGCTGAGCACGACGAGCGGTCCTTCCGGGTGGGGCGCCGCGGCCTCGGCGTGGTCCAGGATCCTGGCGACGGTCAGCTCGCCGTCGGCGAGCGACAGCGCCGACCTGGTGGGGCTCGGTCCCGCCACGCCGTGGCAGGAGACGTGCATGACCGCCGCAGGACGGCCGCCGCCCGGCAACACGGCCAGCAGGTCGTCGCAGCCTCCCGGCGCGTCGGGCACCCCCTCGGCGGCCACGAACTCGCCGTAGCGCCGGGCGTCCGGGTAGCAGGCCGCGCGCAGCGCCTCCGTCTCGATCTCGGCCCAGGCCAGGCTGAGCCGCGGGTCGGTGACCAGCACCCGGGGGCCAGTGGTGGGCAACCTGGCGCGGGCGGCGGCCTGTTGGAACTGCGCACCCGACGACGCGTAGGTGAACACCGCATCCTGGCAGGCGTATCGGTGGCCGCCGAGCACGATGTGCTGGCGCGCCGCGTGCCAGGGGACGACGCCGAGCGGGCCACAGGGGATCAGCACGATCCGCGGCGGCCGGCCGAGGGGGGCGAGGGAGCCGAGGACCGGGCCGATGGCGGCGGGCCAGGCCCAGTCGCACAGCTCACTCAGCGCAGCCTGCCACTCCGCCTCGGCTGCCTCCCGCGACGCGCGCGAGGCATCCTGGGCGGTCGCCACGCGGGTGCGCTCCGCGGTGGCGGTGAGGTAGCGCTCAAGATGGTGGCTGCCCGACGAGAGCAGCAGGGGCAGTTCGAGCACGGCGGGCTCGGCGTCCCCGGGGCGCAGGACCAGCGCGCACCCCGGGATGTGGGGGCGGAAGCCCTCGCCCGGGACCAGGTAGACCAGCGCGTCGGCGCCCGAGGCGGCCAGAGCGGCGGTCAGCGCGACGACGTCGGGGGCGCCGAGCAGTTCCCGCGCGCCGGTGCCGTCTCCCGTGCCCAGCGCGGCGAGCGCCCTGCGACGCGGGCTGCTCGGCAGCCCGGAGCCCGGCGGCGTCTCTCCGGTGGCGGTCCCTGGCTGGAGCGGATGCCGGGGCGTCTGCGCCCGCCGCTCCTCGGCCAGCTCCGCGTGCCCCCGGTCGGCCAGCAGCCGCGGCACGCCGTGGGTTGCGGCGGCCGCCTTGAGCACCAGGGCCCGGCCCAGTTCCAGGGCCTCCACCGCCTCGGCGGGGCGGCGGTTCTCGGCGCAGCGCAGGGCCAGGAACAGGACGTGGCCGGTCGCGGCGCGGGCCGCCGACAGGGCGTGCTCGGCGCCGAGTTGTCTGAGGACGTCGGCGGCCGTCAGCTCAAGCGCCTCGCGGCGGATCTCCATGCTGGCCTCGCGGTCCCGGCTGGCGTTCGGGCCGCCGGTGACCGCACTCGTCCAGTGGGCGGCGGCGAGTTCCCTCAGTGTGTCGTGGCGCAACGGCCCGTGGCTCTCGGCGACCAGGGCCCGGACCCGGCTCAGCTCGGCGATGCCCGGGTCGAGCAGGCCGAGGTCAGCGCGGTGGGTGATCGCGCGGAGCATGGCCTGGCCGAGGTGGAACCGGAGCACGGCCTCCTCGCGGCGGGACATCCGCGAGCCCTCGATCACCCCATGGACCTCGGCGGCGGCACGGTCCACGACCTCCCTACGGGGGTCGACCTTGGCCAGCGTGGTCATCAGCCTGGCCCGCTCCACGGGGAAGTACGGCTCGTACTGCGCCGGGAGAGTGGCGGGTTCGGTCGCCAGGGCCTCACACAGGAACCGGGCGGCGGCACGGCGGTCGGCTGGGTCTCCGGTGAGGGCGGCGCGTTCGGCGTAGGCGCTGCCCAGCGTTCCGGTGATGTCGAAGCGGGTACGCGGGTCGGACGGGGCTGCCTCGTACCGGTCGCTCAGTGTCCTGATCAGATCCTCCATCAGGCTTTCCCTCGCCGCCCGGTCCAGGCTGCGGCGGGCTAGGTCGTACCTGGAAAGGAGACCGAGCAGCGCCAGGTCGTCGTTCGGTTCAGTGGTGTCCGCCAACTCCTCGGCTATGGCCTGGGCGGCGACTCCGTCCTGGAGGCTGCCGTCGAGCTGGCCCGCGCGGCCGAGGCGATGGGCGAGGTAGAAGGAGAGGAGCCGCCGGGTGGCCGCAGCGCGCGGCCCGTCCGTGGGGAGGGCGTCGATCGACTCCCTAAGCCAGGTCGCGCTGCGTTCCACGCGCTCGATCTCGCCGTTCGACACCCACAGGTTGTCGATCGAGGCGTACAGGATCCAGTCGAGGTCGGCCTCGCCCCACCAGGCGGCGCGCGCCGCCTCGTCGGGTTCCGGCCGCATGGCCGCCGGGTCCACCGCGGCGAAGTCCGCCGTCTCGGGCAGCTGGAGGTCGGCCTGCACCAGCAGGGCGGCGTGGAGCTTGGCGAGGCGGATCCGTTCGGGCGCGTCGGCGGACAGGGCGAGCAGCGCGTCCCTGACGGCCAGCGCGGCGGCGGCGAGGCGTGCGGCGAGCGCCCCGGGGTCGCGTGCGTCTGACCTGAGCGTGGCGAGCGGTTCGCTCAGCGGCGCGAGGACCGGCAGGTCGAGGCCGAGCTGGGCCAGTTCGCGCTCGGCGTCCGCCGGGGAGACTCTGGGCCTGGTCGACGTGACGCACAGCCAGGCCAGCAGGCGCGTGCACCACGGCGGGTCCCGGCGCGCCAGGGCCACGAGCTCCCGCACGGCGCCGGCCAGCGCCTCGGCGGCGGGTTCGCCGTCCGGCGTAGCGGGGGTCGCCGGTGGCTCGGCCGCCACCTCCTGGGGCGGGGGTGGCGGTGGGGGCTGCCCCGGCGGGGCGGGGAGGGCGGAGAGCAGCGTGGCGACGTGCTCCATCAGGCGCAGCACGGCCTCCCGCGTCGTCAGGTCCCCGGCGATGACGCGTGCGAGGGCGTTCAAAGCCTCCGACAGCCGCTCCCGCAGAGGCTCGACCAGCTCGGGCGGCGCCGATTCCTCGCGCGCTTCGGGGGGAAGCTCCGCCGGTATGAGCAGGGCGGCCAGATCCATCCTGGACAGCAGGGCAAGCTGGTCGTTCAGCGGCCTGGCGCGGTCGGTCCACCGCAGGTGGCCGAGGGCGGCCGCCAGCTCCCCGGGATCGACCGGTGACCGCCTCCTGAGCACCGCCGCCATCAGCCGCCCGAGCCAGGGCACGACGGCCGCCCTGGCCGGGTCCTCGGCCGACAACAGCCGCTCGATGGTGATCAGTTGCTCGATCACCAGCCGTGGCGCCGCCGACTGCGGGTGCTGTCGCGCCTGGGGCCAGACCTGTTGCGCCTGGCGGACGGCGACAGCGGCCCAGGTGCGGAGCCCCGCGTCATGACCGTCGGGGTTCGTCATCGGCCGGGGAGGCGCTGAGCGCCCTCGGGGAGGTCCAGATCGAGGCGCATGTTCTCCCTGAGCTCCGGCAGGTCCCTGGTCCACAGCTCGGTGATCAGGGCCTGGGCCGATTCCGGTGAGTCGCTCGGGCGTCGGGTTCCGTTGGTGAGGCGCATGAGGATTCCGTAGGTGTGGTTGAGCCGGTGGTTCACCGCCCGGGCCGCCGCCAACACCGGGTCGGGTGCGACGAGTTGGAACTCGGCGTAGGAGTCGGCGTGCGCGGCGCGGGCGGCGTGGAGTTCGGTGGTGGTCGCCTCGATGCCCGTCCCGAGGCCGAGCGCGTGCAACTGGTCGGTCAGCGCGGCCAGATAGCGCCGGGCGGCGGTGTTCAGGGCGGTGTAGGCGGCGCGGTGCACCAGCACGGTGTCGCGCCTGTCCTGCTCCGCGCGGTCGGCGGTGCGCCACCGGTCGAGTCGGTTGAGCTCCTGGCTGAGCGAACGGTTGGCCTGCCGCTGGGTCAGCACGGCGGAGATCAGCGTGCCGAGCACCGCGATCCCCGTGACCAGCAGGGATTCCACCGTGGCGTCCACATCCCCTCCTCCGACGTCCTCCCTGTCCATTCAAACCGCGTTCGGCACGCCGCTCCTAGCGCCCGGCTGGGCATAGACAGGTCATTTTCTGTCCGAAGGCGCCTCCTCGGGTTCCGCGCCGGACAGGATCTCCCAAGATGAACGGGAGAGCACTGCCCGAAGGAGGAGGGGCCATGACGGGGGTCGGGGGAGCGCCGCGAGGGGACCCTCCGGGAGCCGGCGGAGGCCGAAGCGCGGGGGGCGGACTCGGCCGGGGGCCGGGAGGAGGGGGTCCGGCTGCCGCGCCCGGTGGGGGCACCGCGCGCGGCAGCCGGACCCGGTTCGGAGGACCGGACACGGTCCTGGTCCCGGCGGCCGCTGGCGCCGCCGCGGGGCAAGGCAGGAGGGAGGCGCACCGATGAACACCGAAGAACTGCTCGATCTCATCGACCGGCACCTGGACCGGATCCGCGCCGATCTGACGGAGGACCAGTTCGCCGCGTTCCTGGCGGCGACCCGGGCGTTGCTCGCGTCCGGCGAGGACGACGCCGCCGCGCGCCGCGCGCTGCTCCTGGTTCGGCGGGCGCTGATCCCGTTGCCCGATGGGAACCCGGTGCGGGAACCCGCGGTCAACCAGCTCCGGTGGGGCACGCCGGGTTCCGTCCACGCGACGGAGCGGGCCGGGGCGCTGCTGCCCCGGCTGGCGGCGCTCCTCGGAGCCGACGAGGACCCCGGCACTCTGGAGGTCGTGACGGCGGTGCGGCGGCGGCTGCTGGCCGCGCCCTCGCGGTCCGCGGGCGAGCTCGACCCCCGGGTCGCGGGTGACCCGCTGGCGGCGGGGCTGATCCGGCTGAACGACCCGATCCGCGGCCCCCGTTACCCCGACTTCCAGTTCGACCCCGACGAGGGTGGCCCGTTCGCCGTCGTCGCCAGGATCAACCGCCTGCTGCTGGCCGACCAGGACCCGTGGGGGGCGGCCGACTGGTGGTTGGGCGGCAACCGGTGGCTGGCCGACGCGCCGGCCAGCCTCATCGGGCGGGTGCCGGACGAGTTGCTCACGGCCGCGGCCGTCGCGCTGGTGGAGGGGGACTGATGCCCGCCTTCCCGCCGCCTTCGGCGCTGACCCCGCGACGGCTGACCCTGGAGGCCGACACCACGCTGTGGCGCTGTCACCGCACTGTGCACCCGGCCACCGGCTTCAACCCGGTCGCTGCGCACCCGCACTTCGGGGGCAGCCGGTTCGACGGCACGGCCGACGACCCGTACCCCTACCTCTATGTCGCCGAGGAACCGGCCACCGCGCTGGCCGAGGTCTTCCTGCGCTCGCTGGAGTTCGACCCGCGGGCCAACGCCCGGCTGATCCCCCGCGCCCAGGCGGTCCGTTACTCGCTGTCCCGGCTGACGACCTCGGCGCCGATCGAACTCATCACGCTGATCACCGAGGAGGATCTGGCCGAGGTCTTCCAGGACTCCTGGCTGCTGGAGACGGAGGGCGCCGGCTACGCGCAGACCCGGCACTGGGCGCAGGCGCTGCGCCGGGACGCCGGCTGGGCGCAGGGCATGGTCTGGCAGTCCCGCCGCCACCGGCCGCGCCTGGCCTATGTGCTGTTCGGCGACCGCCGCGACGAGGCGGCGTTGAAGGCCGACCAGGAGAGCTCCCTCGACCTGGGCACCGAGGAGGGAAGGCGGGAGGCCAACCGGCTGCTCGCCGGCCTGCGGGCCGCGATCCCGCCGCCGGAGGAGCCCGGGTGAACCGGCTACGCCGGCGGCCGGTGGATCCGCACGCCGCCGCGTACCCGCTTGCCGAGCGCCAACTCGTCGCCGCCACACAGCGGTTGGCGCCCGGAGGGCTCGACGCGGCGGCCGTTCACCCAGGTGCCGTTGAGGCTGCCGGCGGCCTCCTCCGTGACCCAGGCGGTGCCGTCCCGTTCCACCGTGATCGTGGCGTGCCGGCGGGAGACGCCGGACGAGCCGCCGAGCGCGGCGGCGGTCGCCGGCGCCCACTCCGGGTCGCGGCCCAGCCGCAGCGGCCGGCCGGGACCGGCGGTCAGCCGCAGGCAGGGGGTGTCGAGCCGCAGCACCAGGTGGGTGCGGGGGCTCAGGCAGGACGGGCAGTCGGGGGTGGCGTCCGAGGCCGGCTCGCCGCAGTTCCAGCAGGGGGCTCCGGCCCCGGCCTCTGCCGTCCGCTCCGGCGGCGGCTCCGTCGTCGTCTCGGGAACCGGGTCCGGTGCGGGGTCCTGGGCGAACTCGTCGTCCCGTCCCCCGGTCAGGTCCGGGTCGTCCCAGCCCGCCCAGTTGCTCTCGTCGTTCTCGTCGCTCTCGTCGCTCTCGTCGCTCATGATCCGCCGCTCCGCTCGGACGACCGGCTGATGTCGAGGTCGAGTCGCACGGTGCCGTCCGGGTCCTCGGTGACCGCGTCGATGGTGACCACGCTGTTCTCCGGCAGCGGCCCCTCCTCGAAGAGGGCCCGCGCCAGCGGGTTGATCAGCGCCGTCTCCAGGGCGTTGCCGATGCCGCGGCCGCCGTTGTCCAGGTCGGCGGTGCAGCGCTCGGCCAGCCGCTCGGTGGCCTTCTCGGTCAGCCGCAGGTGCAGCCGCTGGTCCTGCCGCATCAGCGAGCGGATGTTGTCCACCTGGAGGTCGAAGATGGACCGTGCCACCTCGGCGCCGATGAAGTCGAAGACCACGATGTTCCCGCCCAGCCGGTTCATCAGCTCGGGACGGCCCACCACCTCCACGAAGTGCCGCTCCACCTGGTCGCGGACCGTGGCCGCCAACTCCTGGTAGTCCGTGCCCGGTTCGACGACGCGCCGCTTGAGGCCGGTCGCCGGGTCCTCCGTCATCACCCCGAGGTTGGAGGTGAAGATCAGCACGCACTCGCTGAAGTACGTGGTGATGCCCTGGCCGTCGGTGAGCCGGCCGTCCTCCAGCACCTGGAGGAACTTGTCGAGCACGCCCTTGTCGGCCTTCTCGATCTCGTCGAACAGCACCACCCGGAAGGGGTCGGTGCGCACCGCGCTGGTCAGCTCGCCGCCCGCCTCGTAGCCGACGTAGCCGGGCGGGGCGCCCACCAGCCGGTCGGCGGAGTGCGGGGCGGAGAACTCGCTCATGTCGAAGCGGAGATACGCGTCCTCCCGCCCGAAGAGCACGGTGGCCACCGACTTGGCCAGCTCGGTCTTGCCGGTGCCGGTGGGCCCGGCGAAGAACAGCACGCCGCGCGGCCGGTGACCCGGGTGCGCGGCCTGCGCCCCCGAGAGGCCGAGGGCGGCGCGCTTGAGGATGTCCATGGTCTTGCCGATCGCCGGCGCCTGGCCCTTGACCCGGGCGCGGATGAACGCCTCGCCCTCCCGGATCTGGTTCCTGATGTGCCCACGACGCCACGGGTTGTCCTCGACGCCGAGCCGGTAGATGCGGACGGCGTCGGGCATCCGGTCGAACGGCAGCCGGCGGTCGCCGGCCAGCCGGACGGCGTCCCGCATGGCGCGCAGCGTGAGCCCGCCGGCGGCCCTGGCGAACTCCCGCGTCTCCCGGTCGGCCCGCTGGGCGGCCGGCGGGCGCTCGCCGTGCTTCAGCAGCGAGAGGGCGTCCCCCGGCGGCGCCGGCGCCTGGCCCCCGGTCGCGTTCGCGGTGTACTCGGCGGCCTGGAGGCGGGCCATCCGCCGGCGGTCCTCCATGTCGGGGAGCGGGACGCCGATGGTGCGGATCCGGTGGCTGCCGGAGACCAGCCAGGTGGGCAGGTCGCGTTCGCCGTCCGCCAGCCAGACGATCGGGTTGAACAGGGTGTGTCCGGTGCGGTGGTGGCGGATCGGCTCCACGTCGTTGGCGAGCTTCAGGCAGCCGAGGAAGAAGTCGCGCTCCCGCTCGCTGAGCCGGTTCACCTCGGTGGGGATGCGCGCCGCGTAGTCGATCAGCAGGGCCAGCCGCTGGGGGTGCTCCGGCTCGGCGGGCCCCGCGCCGAACTCGCCCCGGTCCGCGCCGGGCCTGGGCCGCTGCGCCGGTTCGAGGCCGGTGGCGACGGCGCGCAGCAGCGGTTCCAGGTCGAGCAGCGCGGGCGGGTCGGCCCTGAGCAGCCGGCCGCGGAAGCGGCGGCCGACCGTGCCGCGGCCGAGCAGCCGTTCGACGTTGGGCAGGGCGTCCGCGGGGTGCACGGTGAAGCCGTCCACCACGTCGTAGCGCACCAGGGCGTCGAAGCCGCGGAGCCGCAGGGTGTGCCAGACCAGGCCGGCCAGGCTGAAGTAGCGGTCCTGGCCGTGCCGGCTGACGAGGTAGTCGTCGCGGATGTTGCCGTGCAGGACGTACTGCGCGTGCACGCTGAGGGTGCCGGCGAGTTCCTGGGCGAAGGGCGGCATCGTCAGGCCGGCCTGCTCCTCGGCGCCCGGCGGTTGCTGGGTCACGGGCGTCACTCCCCCGGCCTGTGGTGGCGGGCCCGGGGCTCGCGGTCGTCCGGGCGCCGGTCGGCGGCGGGGGCGGCGTGGCCCCGGCGGGTGTCGGCGGCGGTCGGGGTCTCGTCGAAGACGAGGTCGAGTGCGAGCCCGGCCTCGGCGGCGGCCCCGGCGAGGCGGGCGAGGTGTTCGCCTGCCTCGTGGCAGCGGCGCCGGTCCAACTCCCTGGCCGCCCTGGTGTCCTCGTGCGGGGCCCTGGCCCGGTGGACGGTCTGGACCCGGAGCGTGCCCTGCCGGTCGAGGGCGAGGCGCAGCCAGTGCTCGGTTCCCCAGCCGGGCGGCACCCACTCGATGTGCTCGACGCCCGGCGCCGGCTGACGTACCGTCAGTCGGTCGCCGGCGGCCATCGCCGCCAGCTCCCGGCGCAACAGCTCGGCGACGTAGGCGCGTTGCAGCGCCTCGTGGCGGGCGGCGACCCGGGCGCTGATCTCGGCCCGCCGCCTGGGGTCGGGGGGTTCGCCCGTCGCCAGCGCCCGCTCCAGCGCGGCGAACTCCGGCCCTCCCTCGGGCCAGGGGTCGATGCCCTCGGGCAACGGCTGGCGGAGGAAGCGGAGTTGTTGGGCCGCCCACTCCGTGGTCTCCCGGTGGTCGGCCGCCCGCCAGTTGGCGGCGAAGGCCAGCTCGCGGGCCTCGGAGAGATGGCGCGCCGCGGCGGCCGGCCGGGCCCCGGCCAGCTCCACGGCGTGCCGGATCGCCTCCTGGATCGCGACGCACTCGGCCGCCGGGACGGCCGGGTCGAGACCGGCGAGCAGCTCGGCGCCCAGCTCGGTGGCCGGCTCGGCGGCCGGCCCGGCGGCGAGCGCGCCGGCGTCCGGCGGCGGAGTGGTGTACGCGGGCAGCGCGGCGACGGCCGCCGTCTCGGTCTCCGCCTCGGCGTAGCCGGCCAGCGCGCGCTCGCGGCGGGCCCTGAGCCGGGCGGCGCGGTCGGCGGCGGCCTCGTCCCGCTCCCCCAGGACGGCCGCGGCCGCCGCCATGGCCCGCCTGGCCAGCTCGGCCTCCAGCAGCCGGACGGCCCGGTCGGTGTCGGCGAGCCACCGGTGCACCCCGGCCAGGTCAAGACCCACCGGGTCGAGGACGGACGGCAGCCGGGGCAGCGGCGCCGGTCCTGGACCGCCGCCGGGCCGGGGGCCGCCCGGCGGCCGTTCGCGGTCGATCCTGGCGCGCAGCGCGTCGATCCTGGCGTTGGCCCGGCACACCGCGAAGGCGGCGTCCCGCCACAGCTCCTGCGACCGCCTGGCGCCGCGCAGTTCCTCGGCCCGCAGGCACTGGGCGTCGGCGGCCCTGACGGCCGCCTCGGCCAGCAGCCGGGTGCCGGTCATGGCGGCCCGGCCGGCGAGCAGCGCCCCACTGAGCGCGCCGAGGCCGAGCACCGCCGTGCCGAGCACGTCGAGCAACTGGTCGGTGACCACGTCGGCGGACGGCAGGTGCGTGGACGGCAGGTGGAGGTCGGGGAACGCGATGCTCGGCAGCACGAACGTCACGTCGGGATCCGCGTATCCGCTGCTCATGGGAGCTCTCCAGTCGGGCTGTCCCGGCGGTCGCCGAGCGGTTGGCCTGGGGGCGCGGCCGCTCGCCGTCCCGGCCACGCCCGGTGGCGTCGCCAGGTCCACCAGGCGAGGGCGAGCACGGTGCCCGCCGGCCAGAGCCAGGCCGCGAGGAGCAGGGTGACGAGGAGCAGCCCGACCACGGCCACGACGGCCAGGGTGCCGAGCACCCGGTGCCTGAGCACGGGCCTGGCGGCCCGCCCGGCCTGGTGGATCACCAGACCGGCCAGCGAGCGCTCCGGATGGTAGAAGAGGTAGCCGATGCGGTGGGCGACCCAGAGCTCCAGGGCGAACGTCGCCGCGGCGGCGGGCACCGCGTAGCCCCAGGCGGCGGCCACCGTGGTCTGGGGGGCCAGGTTCACCACGTCGGCGAGCCCGACCAGGAAGATCCAGGGCACGGTCACGGCGAGGGCGCCGGCGGCCGCCCAGCCGAGCGTGGGTGGCAGCTCCTGGACGGTGAGCCAGGCCGCGGCCGCGTCGAGCCGGCGCGCCTCCCGCGCCAGTTCCCGGTCGACGCGGCGCCGTTCGGCGTCCCGCTCGGCCAGGCCGGCGAGCCGGCCGGCGAGCAGCAGCCGCAGCGGGTCGCGCCGGTCGCTCGTCAACCAGCCGTACCAGTCGACGGGTTCGGGCAGCGACCGCAGCCGCCTGGCGGCGTCCTCGGCAAGCCGCTCACGGCACCGCTCGGGGGCGGCGGCGATGTGCAACAGCTGGGCCAGCAGCGGTCCTTCGACGGCGGTGAGCGCCGGCTGGTCGCGAAGTCGCCGACGCAGCGCGGGGAACTCGGCGCACAGCGCGTCGACCGTGGGCTGCCAGCGCTGCCGCACGGCCCGCCAGTCGCGGTGGATCGCGGCCAGCCCCTCGCCGCCCGGCCGGGCGTCGAGCAGCGGCAGGATCTCGTGCCCGGCCAGCTCCTCGACGACGGCGCTTGACCGCTCGTCGTCCACGGCCCTGGCCGCCAGGTCGGTCAGCCCGTAGGCCGGGTCGAGTTGCTCGCCACGGTAGGAGGGCCCGAGGGCCGGGGCGAGCCAGGAGAGCAGCCGCACCAGCACGGTGGGACCAGGGCGGCGCTCCAACAGCTCGACCAGCGCCGCGAGTTCCTCCCTGGCGGCCTGGTCGTAGCGGGGCGCGGCCGCGAACTGCCGTAACCAGTCGGTGAACGCGCCGCGGCCACGGCCATGGGCCAGGGCGCGCTCCAGCTGCGCCCAGTAGCCGTCGAAGGCCTTACCGAGCCGCACCGGGTTGGTGAACTCCTGCCCCATGAACGGGAAGGCCGCGACGTCCGCGCCCTCGGGTGGGGCGGGGGAAGGCCAGTCGGCCGGGGCGACCGGCGGCGCGCCGCCGGCCAGCCACTCGGCGACCTGCGCCGAGCCCCACCGCAGGTCGGGGTCGCGGGTGAGCAGCCCCCGGCAGAGGGCGCTGAGCCCGGGTTCGGTGACCAGGGACAGGTCGGGCGGCCCCGAGGACAGTTCGAGGTCCACATAGCCCGAGTGGCTGTGCCGGATGGGGTGTCGGCCGCCGGCCAGCTCGGCGACGATCATCCCGAGGGCCCACCAGTCGGCCTGCGGATGGATCATCTGCCGGCGCGCCACGGCCTGCGGGGAGAGGTAGAGCGGGGTGCCCACCCAGGCGTCGCGGTCGGCGAGCCGCTCCTCGGGAGCGTACGCGGCGACGGAGAAGTCGACGAGGGTCAGCTCCGGGTCGGCCGGGTCGAGGGAGCCGAGCACGACGTTGGCCGGGCTGACGTCGCGGTGCACGATGCCGAGCCGGTGCGCGGCGGTCAGCGCGGCGTGCAGCTGGGTGACGACGGAGCGCACCAACACCGGGTCGGCGGGCCCCGGATGGTCACGCCGGTACTGGGCGAGGTCGGTGTCCCCGTAGGACGGGGCGATCTCGTAGGGGTGCCCGTCGATCCGGCCGGTCTCGGTCAACCGGACGACGTGCGGGAGCTGTCGGGTGCGCAGCAGCTCGCGGACCCGGGGGTCGCCTGGCCTGGCGCGGTCGTACCACTTGACGACGTGGCTGCCCGCCTCGTCCCGCACCCGGTAGACGGCGGCCTGGTCGGGGCGTTCCGGGCGGCGCAGCACCTCGCGGAGCCGGAACCTGGCCCGCAGCGGTGGCGGCAGTCGGGACGTGTCGCCGCGGCCGCCGCCCCCACCGGCGGCCCCGTCGCCGGATTCGAACTCGGTGGCCGGTACGCCGCCCGGTGCGGCGGCCGTCGGCTCGTACTCGGTGGGCGGCGGCGGTTCCGGCGGCTCTCCTGGCCCGCGCGGCCCGCCGTCCGCCGCCGACCCTTCGGGATCGGTCATGGACGATCACCGTAATTCCCTCGGAAACAAGCGAATTGAATTCTAGCGAGAAGTGCCGCCGCACGAATGGCGGTTCCTGGTGCACCTCCGGGTTTTGTCCGGGCGGAAACCGTCGGATTTCTGGGCGGCGCCGGATGGATATCGCGGCGGCCGGGCACCGATACGGCGATTCGGTAGGGAGGGATCTCCATGGTGGAGGAGACGCCGGCTGCTTCAGGCAGGTCGGAGGTGGCGGTGCGGATCAGCGGCACGCACTTCCCGGTGACGACGCTCGGCCCCGGCCGGCGGCTGGGCATCTGGTTCCAGGGCTGCCCGCTGGCCTGCCCCGGCTGCATGTCCCGGCACACCTGGGACCCGGGAGGCGGCCGGGCCGCCGGGCTCGGCGAGTTGCTCGACCGGTGGCGGGCGGCGCTGGAGGCCGGTGCGGAGGGGCTCACCATCAGCGGCGGCGAGCCGTTGTCCCAGGCCCCGGCGCTCGCGGCGCTGCTCGAGGGGGCGCGCGCGGTGGCGCGGGAGGTGGTCGCCGGGGGCCGCCCCGTCGACCTTCTCGTCTACACCGGCCACACCGAGGCCGAGTTGGTGGCCGCGCCGCCGCTGTGGGAGGCGCTGCGGCACGCGGACGCCCTGGTCACCGGCCGCTATGTCGCCGCCGAGCCGACGGACCTGGTCTGGCGCGGCTCGGCCAACCAGCGGCTGCGTCCCCTGACGGAGCTCGGCCGGCGCCGGTACGAGCCGCACCTGGCACGCGCCGCCACCGGGCCCACGGTGCAGGTGGTGGGTTCGGCGGCCGGCGGGGTCCTGCTGTACGGGGTGCCGCGGCGCGGCGAACTGGCCGAGCTCGAACGGCGGTCGCGGGCCGCCGGCACCCGCCTCTCGGGGCCGAGTTGGCGCCGCTAGGCCCTGTCCGGGCGATCTTCTTCGGCCCGCCCCGCCAGCTACGGCACCTCGCCGCGTTACCCCACGCCGCGGAGCGGCATGTCAGGCGCCGCGCGCGAATACGGCCACGTATGAGCTGCGCCGCGGTCGATGTGCGGCTCCGCCGCGTGGGGCGCCTTGCGCGAAGCGAATGGGGGCACTCCCCCAAGCGCTCCGTGCAGGGGGCACCCCCACCCAGGCCGCCAGGCCTGGGGGAGCCAAGGGCTGATCCTCGAAGACCGCCCGGACAGGACCTGGCCCTAGGCGCGGCTGGCGCCGCCGCGCAGCGGGTCGAGGTCGGCGATGGCCTCGGCCGTGGCCCGGTTCTTGACCACCATGTGCACGGTCCAGTCGGGGTCGCGGAGCAGTTCCTCGTGCACCGCCCAGCCGATCCAGCTGGCGCTGACCTCGGGCGCGAGCCTGGCCCGCCCGGCGCCCATCAGCGGGAAGCAGATCGAGGAGAGCGGCGGGTCGAACGCCTCGCGTTCGGCCCTGGCCAGCGCGAACGCCTCGCGCACCGCCCTGGCGATGTCCCCGGGCGCCACCTCGTAGCCGTCCCGGTCGGCGAACGGCACGGCGACGGCCGCGTGGTAGACCCGGCGGATGCCGTGCGCCCGCATCGCGCCGGACGAGGTGGCCGCGACCGTGCCGGGCCTGACCGGCAGCCCCGGCCTGCCGTGCTCGCGCACCCAGGCGGCGAGTTCGTCGGCGAGCACGTCGTCCACCAGCTGGCCGGCCGCGTCCCGGACCGCGCCGGCCCGGCGCAGCGCCCCGGAGAGCGTGGGCCCGAAGGTCCTGGCCATCTCCAGGTAGACGTTCTCCGAGGAGACCAGGATGTCGATGTTCCGCAGCAGGTCGACCGGGGAGACGTGCAGCACGAAGGGCGCCGGCGCGTCCGCGACGGTGGTCTCGATCCTGGTGGGCGGCGCCGGGTCGACCTTCGGCGGCTCGGCGCCCCGGTCGGCGGCCGGTGCGGCCGGTGCGGCGGGCGTGCCGCCGGCCTGACGGGCCGGCCGGCGGCCGGGCTCCCGGCACAGCGCCAGCACGGCCTCGGCGAGCTGGTCGAGGACCTGGCCCTCCTGCCGCTTGCGGAACGTCTCGGTGGAGACCCCGTACACCAGGGCCGCGGCCTTCCTGCGGTCCTGCGCCGCGGCACCCCGGCCGCCGGGCACCAGGCCGAAGCTCCGGGCCGCGGCGAGACCCAGCGTGTCGCGCTCGCCGAGCCGCTGCACGGCCTGGCGGAGCAGCGCCTCGACGCCGGCCGGCACGTCGTCGGAGCCGGCGCAGAAGCCGCAGGAGAGCGCGGCCCTCCGCAGGGCGGGCAGCGGGACGGTACGCAGGCCGGCGAGGCCGGGACGGCGTAATGATCGCAAATCTGCGACGAGTTCGGCGTGTGTGGGGGAGCTCGCCGCGATATCCGCACCCATATGGACAACAGTAGACGTTACGTCGACCGCGCCACGAGACTTCGGACGATCCCGCCTCGCGCACCACGCCCCCGCGTCACGGGATCCGGCGCCCCGCGATCCGGTGCCACGCGCGGGCGGGTTCCGGGTGAACGCAGGTCGTTTTCCGGGGCCTTCGGGATCCATTCCCCCACAACTCGCCGGCGCCTGCTAAGGATTTCGGTAAGGAAACGCGTCGCCCCGAATTCGAGGGGCCGAAACGCGAAGGGGATCGCCACGCGCAGTCGGTCGAAACGACCGAGACGGAGGAATGAGCGAGCGTGATCAGAACAGACAACGTCAACCGCGTCGTTCGGAACGCGGTGCCGCCGCGGACCGCGCTCTGGGCGGCGCGGATCCGCGGCAGAAGGGACGGCCGCAGCGGCCTGCCCCACGTGCCGGAGCCCACCGACCTCCCGCTCGCGCAGGGCACGGTCGTGACCGCGTTCGTCCGGGAGCAGCGGGCCACCGCGTACCGGGCCGTCGAGCAGCTGCGCTCCCGGACGCTCGACCGCGAGCGGCGGCTCATCACCCGTATCAGGCGCGAGGCCGTCCACGTGGTGGAGCGGTACGAGGGCCGGGGGCGCCCGGCGCCCGCCGCGCTGGCCGGGTTCGGCGAGCGGGTGGGCGAGTGGCGCGCCAAGGCCGACGTCTGCCGCTGCCGGGCCGTCGCGGTCACCGAGGAGATCAACCAACTGGTCTGCTGCTACTGGGACGCGGTACGGCGGCACCACCGCGACATCGCCGATCCCGCGCCCCCGCACCTGGCGCACTGGGCGCCGGCGCGCCTCGAACTCGACGCGACCTGGCGGGAGTCGGACAGCTGGCTGATCGAGCCGGCCGCCGGCGAGCTCTCCCACACGGCCAGGGCGCTGGCGATCCTGGACGCCGAGCCCACGGCCGCCCGCCCGCGAAGGGGGCGCTGAGATGGCACGCCACACCACCCCCCGCGCCGGCGGCCAGCGCCGCCACCGGACGACGCTGCCGGCCGCGGCCCTGGCCGCGGCGCTGGCCGCGGGCGCCACCGGCTGCGGCGCCATCGGCGAGGCGCTCGGCACCAGCGTCGACCGCTACTCGACGGCCTGCGCCCTGCTGGTCGACGGCTCGGGCTCCGGCGCCCCGTCCCCCGAGGGATTCGACGCGGAGGCCAAGCTGCACTCCACGCTGCCCGACTTCCTCCGGGACCTCGAATGCCGCACGCTGGCCTTCGCCCCCATCACCGGCGCGTCCCAGTTCTCCTCGTGCCAGGCCGAGGGGATCGACCTGGACCCCGACGCCGACGCCACGCTCGACCGGGACGACGTGCGGGCCGCGCAGCGTGCGGTGGCCGAGGACGTCGCCGCCGAACTCCTCGACTGCGCGCGGACGACCCGGTCGGGCTCCGACGTGCTCGGCGCGCTGAGCCGGGTCGCGGACTCCGCCCCGGGGGACGGCGAGGCGTTCCACATCCTGGTGGTCAGCGACTTCATCCAGTCCAACCTCGAACCGGGGCTGACCGAGCAGGACCTGACGACGCCGGAGTCCCGCGCGGCGCTCATCGACTGGCTCGCCGAGCGGGGGCGGGTGCCGGAACTCGCGGACGCCGTCGTCCACCCGGCCGGCTACGGCATGTGGTTCAGCCGGGACCCCGAGGACTACGCGGACTTCGACGCGTTCTGGACCGAGTTGCTCGAAGGGCGGGCGGACGCCGATGTCGACGACACTTACCGGCGCTGACGACGGCCCCCGCCGTCGGATACCGCGGCCTGGCCGCCGGCGGGCCACCGGCGGGGCGCCGGCGCCCGGCACCGCGCCGCGGGTCTGGCCGCGGCCCTGGCGG